>SYCR01000024.1:0-8474 GCA_005786885.1 Actinomycetota bacterium
AAATGTTTCACCGCGGCGAGGTGATTCGTGGTTAAAGAGGATGCCGTTAGTGGCATGCATTCCATACCCATCGCGGTAATTAACCGTGCACCAGTAAGCCATCAACTTCGCTGCCGCGTACGGTGACTGTGGTCTAAAGACTGAATTTTCATTCTGCGGTGGTGGAGTTGATCCGAAGAGCTCTGATGTCGATGCTTGGTAGAAACGGGTATCAATATCTGCGCTGCGAATCGCTTCAAGTAATCCAACGGCACCAACTGCATCGACCTGGCCTGTGTATTGCGGCATAGTGAATGAAACCTGCACATGTGATTGTGCGCCGAGGTTGTAGACCTCAGTTGGTTTGATTTCACGAATAAGGTTGGTAAGTCCTACGCCATCGATGAGATCGCCGTAGTGCAAGAAGAGTTTTGGGTTCTTCTCATGTGGGTCCTGGTAAATGTGATCGATACGTGAAGTATTAAAAGTGGAAGAGCGGCGAATCAAGCCGTGTACTTCATATCCCTTGGCGAGCAAGAACTCTGCAAGGTATGAGCCATCTTGTCCGGTAACACCGGTGATTAATGCAACTTTTCTACTCATCGACGTAACTCTCCCTTAAGTGCTGCGCTCTTGTACCAATCAATTGTTGATGCAATTCCATCACGAAGTGAAATCTTTGGTGCCCAACCTAGTGACTTTGCCTTAGAAACATCAAGAACCTTACGTGGTGTTCCATCAGGTTTTGAACTATCCCAGGCGATTTCACCCTCAAAGCCAGCAATATCTGCAACCAGCTCTGCCAACTCTTTGATCGTCAAGTCTTCACCGGTACCGATATTAATATGTCCTGGCTCGTCATACTTTTCACCAAGGTGAAGTACGGCAGCGGCAAGATCATCAACATGTAAAAATTCGCGCTTTGGTGATCCAGTCCCCCACAGTGTCTCTTTCGCTGCACCGTTTTCTGCCGCCTCAACGAAGCGACGAATAAAGGCTGGGAGAACATGTGATCCTTGAAGTTCAAAGTTATCAAATGGACCGTAGAGATTTGTCGGCATCAATGAGACCCATTTGCGGCCGTACTCTTTTCTAAACGATTTAATAAGTTCGATTCCAGCAATTTTTGCAATCGCATATGCTGAATTTGTCTCTTCTAGGGGACCAGAAAGTAAATACTCTTCCTTGATTGGTTGCGCACAATCACGAGGATAGATACATGAGCTGCCAAGGAAAATAAATTTCTCGACGTTTGCAGCGTGAGCGGCCTCCATCAGATTGCTCTGGATACGCAAGTTATCTGCTAAAAACTCAACAGGATAAGAATTGTTTGCACCGATGCCGCCCACTTTTGCCGCGGCATCAATGACAAGTATGGGCTTAACGGATGCGATAAATTTAAAGGTTGCATCGCGATCAAGCAGATCAACAACTTTGCGGCTTACAGGGATGACATCGTGCCCTGCGCCAACGTATGCGCGGACAATGGCAGATCCAGCAAGGCCTGTGCCTCCAGCAACAACGATGGTCATGGAGGTCAGTCTATCCAGCCTTACTTTGTGAATTCTGCAGCGAGTAATTCAGCGATTTGAGCAGTATTTAGCGCTGCACCTTTTCGTAAATTATCGCCACAGAGAAAGAGATCAATCGACTTTGGATCATCAAGTGATTGTCGGACGCGACCTACCCAGGTCGGATCGGTTCCAACTACATCAGCAGGAGTTGGATATTGCTGCTTCTCAGGATTGTCATAGAGGTTCACGCCCTCTGCTTTGGCGAGAGCTGATTGCGCAGCTTTGCGAGTGACAACTTTTGAGAATGTTGCATGCACTGCAAGTGAGTGAGTTGTAATCACTGGTACGCGCACGCAAGTTGCTGAAACTTTTAGATCTTTCATTCCTAAAATTTTGCGTGACTCATTCCGGACTTTTAATTCCTCAGATGTGTAACCACCTTCTTTTAGAGATCCAGCCCAAGGAATTACATTTAGCGCAAGAGGTGCCGGGAATGGTCCATTCTCTTTTAGATTTCCTCTTACATCTGAGGTGACTGAACCCAAATCTTTTCCAGCTACTTCAGATATCTGCGAATGCAAAGTATCAATACCTGATTGACCAGCTCCTGATGCTGCTTGATAAGAGGCTACAACTAATTCTTTTACGCCATACTCTTTATTGAGTGCGCCTATTGCCACAATCATTGAAAGAGTTGTGCAATTTGGATTTGAAATAATTCCTTTAGGTCGATTTTTACTTTGTTCCGGATTTACCTCAGGCACTACTAGCGGAACTTCAGGATCCATTCGGAATGCGCCAGAGTTATCTACGACAACGGCTCCCCGAGCTGCAGCTATTGGACCCCATTCAGCGGAGACCTCATCTGGAACATCAAACATTGCTACATCAACGCCATTAAAGGCTTCTGGAGTTAATGCAACGACGGTGAGTTCTTCTCCACGACAACTTAATTTCTTACCAGCGCTCCGAGCGGATGCAATTAACCTAATTTCTCCCCAAACATTTTCACGCTTGGTCAAAATATCTAACATCACTGTGCCGACTGCCCCAGTTGCACCAACAACTGCCAGTGTAGGTTTCATCGTCCAGTACCCCCATGAACAACTGCTTCTTGATCGTCATCTAGTCCAAAGGCGGTATGCGCTGAACGCACGGCTTTATCTAAATCACCTTCACGACAAACAATTGAAATCCGAATTTCAGAAGTTGCAATCATTTCAATATTTACTCCTGCATCAGCCATAGCTGCAAAAAATGTCGCAGTTACACCTGGATGCGAACGCATACCAGCGCCAATTAGCGAGATTTTTCCAACTTGATCATCATATTGAATAGAAGCAAAACCAACTTCACCTTGAATTCTTTGCAACACTGCTATCGCATTTTGACCTTCACTCTTTGGCAATGTAAATGAAATATCAGTTAAACCAGTAGCGGCAGCAGAAACGTTTTGAACAATCATGTCGATATTGATGTCTACATCAGCAATAGCTTGAAAAATACGAGCAGCCACACCAGTGCGATCTGGCACTCCAACGATTGTCACCTTCGCTTCACTTCGGTCGTGAGCAATTCCTGAAATTATTGCTTGTTCCATATCGCTATCTCCTTCTGGTCGGTCTTTAACTACCCAAGTTCCTTCGTTGCTACTAAAAGATGAACGGACGTGAATTGGCAAATCAAATCGACGTGCATATTCAACACAACGCAGATGTAAAACTTTTGCACCGCTTGCAGCCATCTCTAACATCTCGTCATATGTAATGCTTTTTAATTTACGGGCGCTTGACACAATTCGCGGATCTGCCGAAAAAACACCATCAACATCTGTGTAAATTTCACAGACATCGGCTTCTAGTGCGGCGGCGAGCGCAACAGCGGTCGTATCTGAACCACCACGTCCCAGTGTCGTTACATCTTTTGTATCTTGGCTAATTCCTTGGAAGCCAGCAACAATTGCAATTGCGCCTTCTTTTAATGCATCAACAATTCGCCCAGGAGTTACATCAATAATTCGGGCACGACCATGAACTGAATCAGTAATTACTCCTGCTTGGCTTCCAGTAAAGGAACGAGCCTCTGCTCCTAAATTTCCAATTGCCATTGCAAGTAGTGCCATTGAAATTCGCTCACCAGATGTCAGCAACATATCTAATTCGCGACCGGTGGGCATTGGCGTAATTTGTTTTGCTAAATCAATTAACTCATCCGTTGTATCGCCCATGGCGCTAACCACGACAACGACATCATGACCGGCTCGTTTACTGGCCACAATCCGGGCGGCTACCCGTTTCATGCCGGCAGCATCAGCTACCGAGGAACCCCCATATTTTTGAACGATTAAACCCATGCGTTAACAATGGCAGAGTCATTTACCTTCAAGCGAATATATCTCAATATATAAGACGCTTGAAATCTCAATATATGAAACTTACTAGAAATCTAACTTCCGTCGTCCCTCAAATGCTCTACCAAGGGTGACTTCATCCGCATACTCCAGATCCCCGCCCACCGGCAGGCCACTGGCTAGACGAGTCACCGTTAACCCAATCGGCTTAAGTAATCGCGCCAAATAGGTGGCGGTGGCTTCACCTTCCAGATTTGGATCCGTGGCCAAAATAACTTCAGTCACCACGCCATCAGCCAGGCGCACCATTAATTCGCGGATCCGTAAATTCTCTGGACCTATTCCCTCGATCGGGCTGATCGCTCCACCTAGCACGTGATACTTGCCGCGAAATTCGCGGGTCTTTTCAATAGCTTGAACATCTTTACTCTCTTCAACTACGCAAATTGCAGTTGGGTCACGACGGGGATCGCGACAGATCCGACACTGTTCTTCTTCAGCAACATTGCCGCATGTTGCGCAGAAAATAACTTTTGCTTTAACTTCTCTGATTGATTCAACTAATCGAGCAATATCAATATTTTCAGTTTGTAAAATGTGAAATGCAATTCTTTGCGCACTCTTTGGCCCAACGCCCGGCAAGCGCCCGAGTTCATCAATAAGATTTTGAATCGCACCTTCATACATAGTTAAACCCTATGTCCTATGTGCATCACTTACTTGGATACTCGCCGATAACTTTTGCACCTAACTCGCGTGCAAGTAAAGCAGCCCCCTGTAATTCATTTACATCTTCAGAATTTTCGATTGTTTCTGCACTTTCTGCAACTGTTTTGGCAACTGAGCCAGGATCTATAGATGGATCGATAATTACCTCGATCGTACGATCTACACCTGTGATCTCAACAAAAGCATCATGCAAAATAACATCGCTATTAGATCTTAGGAATGAATCACGTGCGCCAACATTTACCATCGCAATACTGATAGCTCGATCATCGATTGCTGAAATTTGTGCGCTGGCACTTAATAACGACCAAGTTAGGCGACGACGTCCCTTAACATTTTCAATTACTTCTGGCCACAATCTTCTTAATCCAACGAGATCCATGCCGGACAGTGGCGCGGCGGCTACTGATTTTTTTGGAGCTGCCGCAGGCACCTGTTTGTCAGGGGCTACTTCAGATTTCTTGGTCGGCTTAACTTCCTCTTTTACAACATCACCTTTTGCTAGCTGAGAAGTTGTTGGCGCACTAGCAGGAAGTGAAGCAACAGATCCGACCCGTTCTAATCTTTCGATACGCGCAATCACCCCAGCATCACTATTTACCGGTAGAAGTATGCGTGCAGCAGTAAATTCCAACGTCAATCTCGGAGCTGTAGCGCCTCGCATCTGCGTCAAACCTTCACTCACAACTTGTGCTGAATGTGTGAGGTTTGCAGAACCAATTCTTGTTGCTTGTGCTTGCATCCGCTCTAACTGGTCGGTAGGCATCTGCTTAAAAATAGAGTGCGCGCTATCTGGGACAGATGCGAGTACAAGTAAATCTCTGATTCTTTCTAATAAATCTTGAGCGAATCTTCTTGGATCATGTCCGGCTTCAATTACTCGATCAATACTTTGGAATAATGCGGAACCATCTCGCGCTGCGATCGCATCTATTGCATCATCAAGTAATGCTCCATCGGTAAAACCAAGTAAGTGCAGCGCAATTTCATAAGTAACGCCGTCGCTACCAGCGCCGGCAAGTAGCTGTCCAAGAATTGAAAGTGAATCGCGCACAGAACCACCGCTTGCACGAACGACTAATGGCAAGACACCTTTTGAAACTGGCACACCTTCTGAATTACAAATTGATTCCAAATGTGTGGTTAGCAAAGCTGGTGGTACTAAACGAAATGGATAGTGATGAGTCCGCGAACGAATTGTCGAAATCAATTTATCTGGTTCGGTAGTTGCAAAAATAAATAAAACATGAGGAGGTGGTTCTTCTACAACTTTAAGTAAAGCATTTGCAGCGCCAGGCCCAAGTTGGTGTGCTTCATCAATTATGTAAATCTTGTAACGGCTATGGACGGGTGCATAAAAAGCTTTATCTCTTAAATCTCGCGCATCATCAACTAACCCATGTGTTGCAGCATCTAATTCAATTACATCAAGAGAGCCTGGGCCCAAAGGTGCAAGGTCAACACATGATTGACAAACTCCGCATGGATTTGGTGTTGGACCTTTTTCGCAATTTAAACTTCGCGCCATAATTCGCGCACTAGAAGTTTTTCCGCAACCACGAGGTCCTGAAAATAAATATGCATGGTGAATTTTTCCGGAGGTCAGCGCATTACCAAGTGGCACAGTTACGTGATCTTGGCCAATCACTTCACTAAATTGGGCCGGTCGGTACTTGCGATAAAGAGCTAATGACACGTTGCAGACCTTAACTTGTTAGGAACTGTTAGGACCCCCCGCACACCCGATAGAGCGTACCTACCCTTGCTGCCTTCCAGCCCTGGGGGAGTTCAGCACGATAACGCCATGCGGGAGATCTAGGGCTAAGCATACGGAGGATAGGCAGAGCTCTTTTCTTAAGTATCGTTACCCATGGCTCCCCGAGAGGAAGGGCCAAGTGAAGGTTGTGCCAGGAGGATTCGCATAGCGGCCGAGTGCGCACGCTTGGAAAGCGTGTAAGGGGAAACCCTTCAAGAGTTCAAATCTCTTATCCTCCGCAGATCGGTACCATTTATTACTAGGGGTGTTAAAGCCCCACCCGATTTCTGCGGGTAGATCGAACCGGAGGCGTGTTTTTAAATATGGCAACCTCTTGGCGAGATGACGCTCCGAAGCCTTCAATCTTGGCCGAACATGTTCACCCAAAAGATCCACTCTCTTACACAGTCAAGCGAAAACTTCTTGGTGCTCCACTTAATCGCCATTCATTAGGACACCAACGTTTATCAAAGCGCTATGCCTTGGGAATTCTTTCCTCTGACTGCATCTCATCTTCTGCTTATGGAAGTGAGCAGATTTTAATTGCACTACTACCTGCCTTTGGTCTTGCTGCATTTTCATTATTGATGCCGATGACCGCTGTTGTTTTGATAATTTTGTTGATTGTTACGCTTTCATATCACAACGTAATTACCATTTATTCAAAGACTGGCGGGGCTTATTTTGTTTCGCAAAGAAACTTTGGTCCGGTCGCTGCACAGATTGCAGCTGTTGCATTAATTCTTGATTACATCGTCACACTTGCAATCCAATCAGCAGCCGGTGTGGCAGCGATTATTTCTACATTCCCAGAGTTGAATCCTTGGAAAGTCCACATGACTCTAGGAATCATTCTTCTGCTTACATATGGAAATCTTCGCGGCGTTAAAGAAGCCGGAAAGATTTTTGCACTTCCAACATATTTATTTGTTGGATCTATGGCAATAGTTTTTTCCGTGGGTATCTATCGCGACATTATGGGCACATTGCCAGTTTTAGATACAAATGTCGAAGGTGCTGTTCCTTTCGGTAGTGAACAAGGTTTATTAACAGCAGCCGCCGTATTTACGCTGTTACGTGCTTTTGCCAATGGCGGATCTTCATTGACTGGATTAGAAGCAATTTCTGATGGAGTTTTGTTATTTAAACCAAAAGAAAACATAAATGCTCGAAGAACTTTGATTGTTATGAGTTCAATTCTTGGATCATTAGTTCTTGGTATTTCTTGGTTTGCTCACAAAATTTATGCAGTCCCATATGAAAATGGTACCCCGACAGTCATTTCTCAGATTGCTAAAGCAATCCTTGGAGATGGTGCAATCGGAAATATCTTTTTTATTCTTGTACAAGCCTCAACAATGTTGATTTTGTTTGCAGGTGCTAACACAACTTTTTCTGCCTTCCCTATTTTAGTTAATTTCGTTGCAAACGATGGATATTTGCCGCGCTGGCTGGCAAAGCGTGGTCATCGCCTTAATTTTTCAAATGGCATCCTGGTTCTGGTTTTCTTTGCCTCTTTGCTTGTAGTTATGACTCGCTCCTCAGTTGAACACTTAGTTGCGTTTTATGCACTTGGAGTTTTTACAGCATTTACTCTCACCGGTTTAGGAATGGCTAAACACACACTGAGAGATAAAGAGAAGAATTGGAAAATCCGTTTTGTCATTCATCTTATTTCTGGATCTATTTCACTATTGGTTGTTTTAATATTTTCTGTTGTTAAGTTCACTGAAGGCGCTTGGGTTGTTTTAATTTTTGGCCCAATTCTTGTGATTGGGCTTCTGAGATTAAATGCTCGTTATCGGGCAGAACAAAACGTTTTAGATATCTCACCACAAAAAGGAACCAGTGCCACAATAACTCGACATGATGTAGCAGTTTTAATTGACAGTGTTGATTTAGCAACTATTGGTGCAATTAGATATGCCAGAAGTTTAAAGCCGAGAAAATTGACGGCCGTGCACTTTGTAATTGATGACCTTCGCGCCGATCGAATTCGCCAAGCTTGGGATAAATACAACGCCTTTGAAGGAATATCTCTCGAATTCGTTGATTGCCCTGATCGCCGTTTAGCCAACGCCACCATTGAGTACTCACTTCGCGCGACAGAAGCGCCGGATGTGGAATTAACTCTTTTACTTCCGCG
>SYCR01000002.1:0-25608 GCA_005786885.1 Actinomycetota bacterium
CAGGCGCCAGTCTTTCTCTTTCACAGCGATACCGAACAAAGCCGTCTTCCGGGGATTAACCGGCCGAGCCAAGAAACGGGTACTGCCAAGCGTTGGACTGCCCAGAAGTCTACCTGAGGTTTAGGGTCTGTCTAGATCTCGGTCTTTGCTTTTCAGGCTCAGTGGACGTTATTAATTTGGCTGATCTGGTTATTTTGCTGCAAAAGGAGCATCATTTGCCCCCTCCTAAATAAATACTGGTCGGTAGCTAAAGCGGTAGGAATCTCGTAGGTGGACTGGGGAAGGTCGCACCTGAGAGGCAAGTGCACCGCATGCAAGGCCAGGAGGAATCATGGCAAGTGCAAATAATGCACGCGCTAAATTAAATCAGCATTTCGTTTCGGGCTGGATAGAAATATTTGCGGCCCCTAAAGCATTACTTTCTCATGTCGAATGGTCGTTAGAGCGTGCGTTGGATTGCAAGTTACAAATTACCTGGAGCACGCAACCTTTAATGCCTGGAAGTTTTCAAACACGTTTACGTTTTAGTGCACCTTCTGGCCGGGCAGGAGAGATTGCAACAGCGCTCGCCGGTTGGAATTATTTACGTTTTGATGTTTGTGAAATGGGCGGACGAAATAGCGATGGCGCTAGATACTTAGGAACTCCATCACTTGGATTACATCATGCAACTGTTGGAAAAAATGGCGACGTCTTAATCTCTGAAAATCAGATCGGTGCAATTTTAGAAAGTTGTTATAAACGCGGATTAGATTTTGAAGAGGAGTTTGCTAAGGCCTTAGGTGCCGAATGGGAAGCAGAACTTGCTCCGTATCGTGAAGGTCAAGAAAGTATGCGCTGGTTACACGCAACTGGATAATTGTTAAAGCGGAATATTTCCGTGCAAGCCGCGAATAGCTGGCGCTTGCAAAATTGCTTGTGCTAGAGCAGTACGGGTAACAGTTGGTTCCAAGATTTCATCAACTACGCCAATTTCAATTGCTCGTGCTACTCCACCAGAGATTTTTTCGTGCTCAGCCGCAAGTTCTAACTCCATTGCGACGCGTTGGTCATCAGGAATGTCAGCCAAAATTCTTCTATGCAATACTCGAATCGCAGCAACCGCGCCCATCACCGCAACTTCAGCTCCTGGCCAAGCAAAAACTTTCGTTGCACCAAGTGAACGTGAGTTCATCGCAATATAGGCACCACCATAAGCCTTGCGAGTAATAAGAGTTACGCGCGGAACAACTGCTTCGCTAAATGCGTGCAATAACTTCGCACCGCGGCGAACAACTCCATCCCACTCTTGACCAACTCCTGGCAAATATCCAGGCACATCAACAATTACAAGTAGTGGAACTCCAAATGAATCACACATGCGTACAAATCTTGCAGCTTTTTCGGCAGATGATGAATCTAAACAACCACCAAGACGTAAAGGATTGTTAGCAACGACACCGACGGTGCGCCCACCAAAACGACCAAGGGTAGTCACAATATTTGGCGCCCACTTTGGATGTAACTCTTGGATCTGACTATCTGTGTCAAGAATTCCTTCAATCAAAGGATGAACGTCATACGCACGTTTACTTGATTCAGGAAGTAACCCTGCAAGATTTACCTCTGGCAATTTTGCAGCCATCGCACCTTGGGCACCTAATAAATCTGCAATTGTTTTAATTGATTCATAAGCTTGATCATCAGTTTCAGCAACAACATGAACAACGCCACTTCGACGGCCATGAGGTTCGGGTCCACCAAGACGAGCCATATCAACTGATTCACCAGTAACACTTTTAACAACATCAGGACCGGTAACAAAAATTCGACCTTCTGGTCCTAAAACAATTACATCAGTGAGTGCTGGGCCATAAGCACCGCCACCAGCAGCAGGTCCAACAACTAGAGATAGTTGTGGAATCTTTCCACTTGCTTGGGTAATTGCATGAAAGACCAAACCAAAAGCGTGCAGTGAGGCAACACCTTCACGTAGTCGCGCGCCACCTGAATGCCAAATTCCAATAACCGGGTTTTTATTAGCCATTGCATCTTCGTAAGCTTTAAGAATTACATGTGCTCCGGCTTCACCCATTGCACCACCTTGAATAGTGGCATCAGTTGCAAAGATTGAAACGCGAGAACCATTTATATTTCCGTAAGCAGCAAACATTCCAGAGGTGTCGCGCTCTGTTAAAGCAACAAGGGAACCAGAATCAACTAACCGTTCCATGCGAAGTTGCGGGTCACGTGAATCTGGTTGTGCTGGTTGCTCACTCATTAAATAGACCGGAAAGCGATAGCAACGTTGTGGCCACCAAAACCAAATGAGTTGTTTAATGCTGCAATATCTCCAGCGGGGAGTGCACGGGGCTTATCGCGGACTACATTTAAATGAATCGCATCATCAAGATTTTCAATATTAATTGTCGGAGGTGCCATGCGATGATGCAGAGCAAGGGCAACAAAAATAGATTCAATTGCTCCAGCGCCACCTAATAAATGACCAGTCATAGATTTTGTAGCAGAGACAGCGATTTGATCGAGATGAGATTTAAATGCACCAGTAATTGCACCAGCCTCAGCGATATCACCTGCAGGAGTTGATGTTGCATGTGCATTTAGGTGCACAACTTCATCGGCAGCGATGTTTGCATCAGTGAGAGCCGCCAACATCGCTCTTGTTGCACCTGTTCCTTCAGGATCTGGTGCTGCGATGTGAAAACCATCTGAGGTTAAACCTTGGCCTGCTACTTCGGCATAAATTTTGGCACCACGTGCTTTTGCATGTTCCAAAGTTTCAATTACAAGGACTCCAGCACCTTCACCTAAAACAAATCCATCCCGATCTTTGTCGTATGGACGTGAGGCGCGAGTTGGATCATCATTACGAATGGATAGCGCTTTCATATTTGCAAAACCTGCCATTGGCAGTGGATGAATTGCTGCTTCTGTTCCGCCGGCGATAACTACATCTGCGCGGCCCGAACGAATCATATTTAACGCATAACCAAGTGCTTCAGCACCTGATGCACACGCACTTACTGGTGTATGCACTCCAGCTTTTGCTCCAAATTCCAGCCCAATGTGTGCAGCAGGTCCATTAGGCATCAACATCGGAACGGTGTGCGGGCTAACCGAACGAACACCTTTTTCTTTTAGTACATCGTAAGAATTTAGTAACGTTAAAACTCCACCAATTCCCGAAGCAATGACGACCCCTAAACGAGTTGGATCAACTTCAGGTGAACCAGCATCAGCCCACGCTTCGCGGGCTGTGATAAGTGCGAACTGTTCCGAGCGATCAAGCCTGCGCATCTCAACTCGGTCCATTAACTCTGCCGGCTCTACTGCAACTTTTGCTGCAATCTGAGCCGGTATCTCCGGCGACCAATCTTCTGGAAGACGAGTCACGCCACTTTTACCGGCGAGCAAGCCTTCCCAAGTTGATGCCACATCACGACCAAGTGGTGACAACGCACCAAGGCCGGTGATGACAATCCGATCATTTTGCTGATTTTGCTGATTTTTCTGATTTTTCTGATTTTTCAATGACACTAATTTGCTGCCTTAACGATGAAATTAACTGCATCGCCAACCGTAAGCATTCCCGAAACTTGATCATCTGGAATTTTGATTCCAAAACGTTCTTCAGCGGCTACGACAACTTCAACCATGCTTAATGAATCAACATCTAGATCATCAGTAAAGTTTTTTGACATCTCGATATCGCTACCTGGAACGCCAGCAACTTCTTCAACGATCTCTTTGATCCCTGCTAGTACTTCTTGTTCTGTTATCGCCATGCTTTCTCCTTCGTTTGTGGTGATTGGTTACGGAAGTTCAACAACTTGGGCGGCATAAACCAGCCCCGCTCCAAAACCAATTAGCAGTGCTAACTGACCAGATTTTACTTCACCTGAGTCATAAAGTGCGGACATTGCCAACGGAATTGATGCAGCCGATGTATTTCCAGAGACGCGCACATCTCGTGCGATCACAATTTCTTCAGGTAATTTCATAGCCTTAGCCATCGCATCAATAATTCTGATATTTGCTTGGTGTGGAATAAAGACATCGAGTTGATCTACGGTAATTCCAGCAGCTTCCATTGCTTTTAATCCAACTGGTGCCATTTTATAAACAGCCCACCGAAATACTGTTTGGCCTTGCATTTTGATATCAGGCCAACCGATATTTCCACTATTTTCGAGACCATTTGGATTACGTAACTCCAGCCATGAAGGTTGCATGATTATTGCTTCGCGAGCGGTTGCATCAGATCCCCAAATCATCGGACCAATTTTTGGTCGATCACTCGGTCCAATCACAATCGCTCCTGCACCATCTGCAAAAATAAATGCAGTTCCGCGATCAGTTGGATCGGTGAAATCAGAAAGTTTTTCAACACCAATTAATAAAACATATTCAGCGCTATGGGTCCGCACCATGTCACTAGCCATGCCTACGCCATAACAAAAACCTGCGCATGCTGCTGAGATATCAAATGCGGCTGCGTTTGGATTACCTAATCGCAAAGTTACATCTGTAGCAGCACTTGGTGTTTGAAATGGATAAGTAACCGTTGCCACAATTACTGCACTTAATTGAGCAGCGGATATTCCTGCAGCAGCCAATGCTTTTTGGCCAGCCGCAACTGACATATCAACAACGCTTTCGTCAGCAGATGCATAACGTCGTGATTCAATTCCGGATCTTTCGCGAATCCATTCATCACTTGAATCAATTAAATCTACGATTTCCGAGTTAGGGATAACACGAGATGGTCGGTAATCTCCGACGCCCAAAATTTGTGAGTGACGAGTTGCTAATGGCTCGGAAATTTTGTTCATTAGTTTTGACCCTCTGGATGCAAGCGAGCTATCGGTTGGCCTGGGGCAACTGGGTCGCCCTCTTCAACAATAATTTCAATCAAAGTTCCGGCATGAGTACTTTTAAGGTCAGCACTTTCGCGTTTGTTTGAAACAGTTCCAATAACTGAACCCGCTTCAAGGTGTGTACCAACTTCAACACCTGCACCAGAAAAGTAACCTGCAAATGGAGCAACAATCATTCTCCACGTTGGTTGATTATCAAGTGCACTTGCAAAACCATGACGACCAATTAAATCAAGAGCGGCTGGAATATCATCTGGAGTTTTTAAGGCAAGTATTTCAACGTTAGGAAGAGCTCGTTTAATTAAGCCAACTAAAGTTCCCGCAGGTGGCATTTCTATTACTGCGGTCACGCCTAATTCGTTAAGAGTTTCCATACACAAATCCCAACGAACTGGGTTAGCAATCTGATCAATCATTCGATCAAGTAAAGCGCGTCCGCTATGAACGACCGCCCCATCTCGATTTGAAATAACTCTGGTACGTGGATCATGAACAGTCACCGAAGATGCTAGTGATTTCATTCGGGCTACTGCCGGTTGCATATAAGAGGTATGAAATGCGCCAGCAACTGAGAGCGAACGTACCCGTGCACCCTCCGGTGGATTTTCGGCGAGCGCAGCCAATGCGGCTAACTCACCAGCAGCGACAATCTGTCCGCCACCATTTTCATTTGCGGCAGTTAAATTAAATTTAGCAATCGCAGCTAAAACATCAGTTCGATCTCCACCTAATACTGCCGACATTCCAGTGGGAGTCGCAGCACTTGCCGCTGCCATCGCTAACCCACGCTCGCGCACTAATACAAGTGCAGATTCAGCGGTTATTGCCCGGGCACCGGCTGCGGCAGTGAACTCACCAACAGAGTGGCCAGCCACCACTCCAACTTTGCCAAATGCATCTGATGGGTGCGGAAACAGTGAAAGGGCGCCAACTAATCCAGCAGCAACCATTAGCGGTTGCGCATTTGCAGTATCCCGGATCTCATCTGCATCGGCGTTGGTGCCTAAGTGAATTAGATTTAAGTTGGCAACAGCTGACCACCAGGTCAATAAATCCTGAACGCGGGCTGATTCCAGCCAAGGGGATAGGAATCCTGGGGTCTGGGCGCCTTGTCCGGGAGCGATAATGGCGAGCACCCCTTCACTTTACGACCACCATCGGGTTACTCCTAAGTACACTCGCACATTTTAGTTACCGACCGGTAACATAGGTCTGTATCCGCCTCATACTGAAATCCGGCTTAGGAGTGATTAGTGAAGATCGCTGTCTGTGTAAAACAAGTCCCAGATTCTTGGGCTGAGAAAAAGTTAAATGCCAGCACTAATTTGATTGACCGCGAAAGTGTTGATGCAGTCCTAAATGATTTAGATGAGTACGCAGTTGAATCTGCGCTGCAAATTGTTGAAGCAAATGGTGGAGCAGAAGCCGGACATTCTGTAACGCTAATTAGCATGGGACCAGAGCGAGCAACTGAAGCACTTCGCAAGGGACTTTCAATGGGTGCAGATGATGCAGTGCTTGTAAGTGACGGTGCGCTCGCCGGATCTGACGCGCTTGCTACATCATTAATTTTAGCCAAAGTGATTCAAAGAATTAATCCGGATCTAATTTTATGTGGCACGGAATCAACTGATGCCCGCATGAGTGTTATTCCTTCAATGCTCTCCGAACGACTTGGATTACCGCAACTTTCATTTGCAGGCGAAGTAAATGTCACTGCGGGTCAAGTAAGTATTAAAAGAGTTACTGATGAAGGTGTTGATTCAATGAGCGCTCCAATGCCAGTAATTGTCAGCGTGATTGAAAAAATAAATGAACCGCGTTATCCATCGTTTAAAGGCATCATGGCTGCTAAGAAAAAAACAATTGAAGTTTTATCTCTTGCTGACCTTGGCGTAAGTGCGGCTGAAGTTGGTGGTGCTGGTGCATGGAGTTTGGTAAATGATTTTAATGAGCAAGTTACCAGAAGTGCTGGTGTAAAAGTTATGGATGAAGGCGCTGGCGGAAATGCACTGAGTGAATTTTTGGCTGAAAAGAGGTTGGCATGAGTACTTTCGTATTTATAGATCATATTGATGGTGCAATTACAAAAACTGCGGGCGAGTTGTTAACTATCGCTAGACGAGCCGGCGAAGTTACCGCTGTATTGGTTGGAACTCCAGGCGACGGCGCAAAAGCAGCAGCTGCAATTAATTCATTTGGCGCAAATAAAATTATCGCGATTGAAGATAAAACCATCAACGATCATCCAAGCGCCCTTGTTGCTCAAGGGTTAGCTGACTTACTTTTGGAAAAAGGCGCTACTACATTATTGATTCCTTCTACCGCTCGCGGAAAAGAAATTGCCGCAAGAGTTGCCGTGCGCACTAACTCTGGAATTATCACTGATGCGGTAGATGTCACCGCTGATTCAATTGCCACCCAATCTATTTTTGGTGGATCGGCAGTAGTGCACTCCAAGGTAAGTAAAGGGATTGCAATAATTACTGTTCGACCAAATTCAGTTGAACCAGAGAGCAATCCATCTACCTGTGAAGTTGAAGTACTTTCACCGAAATTAACTCCAACAAAAGTTTTAATCAGCAATCGTGAACCAGCAAAAAGAGGCGGACGCCCAGAGTTAACTGAAGCGGCAATTGTGGTTTCTGGTGGACGTGGAACAAATGGCGACTTTGCTCCAGTTGAAGCGTTAGCTGATCTACTTGGCGCAGCAGTTGGTGCATCACGTGCGGCAACTGATGCTGGTTGGTATCCGCATTCACATCAAGTGGGCCAAACTGGCAAAACCGTCTCGCCTTCGCTCTATATTGCTTGCGGAATATCAGGTGCAATTCAACATCGGGCTGGAATGCAGACCAGCAAAGTGATTGTGGCAATCAATAAGGATCCAGAGGCCCCGATATTTGAAGTTACCGATTTTGGCGTAGTTGGCGATCTTTTTGCGGTGCTCCCGCAAGCCACCAGCGCAATCGCTGCTCGAAAGGGTTAACGCTCTAGAATTACCCAATGGCCATTAACAGCGCGACTGCATATTTAGATAATGCAGCCACCACAGCAATGGTCCCTGAAGCCGTGCTGGCCATGAGTCAACAGTTGGGCATAGTCGGAAATGCTTCAAGTCTGCATGCCGCAGGGCGAAGTGCCAGAAAAGTTGTTGAGGAATCACGTGAAGCGATCGCTGATGCCGTTGGAGCATCTCCAAGTGAGGTGATCTTTACCGCATCCGGAACTGAGGCAAATAATTTAGCGTTAAAAGGTTTTTACTGGCATCGATTTGCAGAAGGTAGAAATTCAATTGTCACATCTCCAATCGAGCATCATGCGATTCTTGATCCACTGGAGTGGCTCGTAGAACATGAAAACGCTAAGTGGCTTGAACTTGATGTTGATCAAGATGGACAAGTAAAAGTTGAGGATGCAAAAAAGAAGATTGCAGCAGAAGTTAATTTAATTTCTTTGATATCAATCATGCATTCAAATAATGAAGTTGGCTCAATTCAACCTGTAGCCGAGATTGCAGCGATCGCCGCAGAATTAAACCTTCCGATTCACACGGATGCAGTTCAAAGTTTTGGAAAAATTCCATTAAGTTTTAGAGAATTGAATGTAACTGCAATGAGTTTGAGCGCACATAAAATCGGTGGACCATTAGGAATTGGCGCTTTAGTATTAAAAAAAGGATTAGATCTAACTCCAGTTTTGCACGGCGGTGGACAAGAGCGCGATTTGCGTAGCGGAACTCTTGATACTCCCGCGATTGCTGGATTTGCAGCGGCAGCAACTCTTGCAATAGCCGAACTAAATTCACGCGCTTCGAGAGTGAGTAAATTGAGAGATAGATTAATTTCAGGAGTACTTGCTAAAGTTGATAATGCTTCAGTAAATGGAGCAAAAGATCATTTGCCAGGAATTGCACATTTTACTTTTGAGGGCGCTGAAGGAGATGCACTGCTTCTCTTGCTAGATGCTCAAGGAGTTCAATGTTCAACAGGTTCTGCATGTAGCGCCGGTGTTCCTCGACCAAGCCACGTGTTATTGGCTATGGGCATGAATGACAAGCGGGCTAAATCTTCACTTCGCTTTTCAATTGGCACATCAACAACTGAGGCAGATATTGATTTAGTAATTTCAGTTATCGCACCGGTTGTTGAACGTGCCAGAGCAGCCGGTTTAGTATGAAAGTGATTGCAGCCATGAGCGGTGGCGTCGATTCAGCAGTTGCTGCAGCACGTGCTGTTGAAGCGGGTCATGAAGTAATCGGTGTTCATTTGGCACTTTCATCAAATCCACAAAAGTATCGATCAGGTGCACGTGGGTGTTGCACAGTTGAAGATTCACATGATGCAAGACGTGTGGCAGACATCATCGGGATACCTTTTTATATTTGGGATATGGCAAGTGAATTTCACGAGGGCGTCGTTGATAATTTTATCTCAGAGTATTCAATTGGACGGACCCCTAACCCATGTCTTCGCTGCAATGAAAAAATAAAATTTGCAGCTGTGTTAAATCGTGCTCGTGCCATGGGGTATGAAAAAGTTGTTACCGGTCACTATGCAAAAGTTTTAGATTCACCAACAGGGCCAACATTAAATCGCGCTAATGATCCGGAAAAAGATCAGTCATATGTTTTGGCAGTTCTTACTCAAGATCAAATTGCTGGTGCAATGTTTCCGCTGGGAGATACGCATAAAGTAGATGTTCGTGCCGAAGCAGAGGCACGCGGTTTTGCGTTAGCTCAGAAACCAGATAGCCATGACATCTGTTTTGTTCCATCTGGAGACAACGCGGGATGGTTACGAGAGCGACTTGGTAGTGAATCCGGATCAATTTTGGATGAAGATGGAAAAAAATTAGGTTCGCATAAAGGTGCTTATACATACACGATTGGACAACGAAAAGGATTGAACCTGACCGTTCCAGCAAATGATGGATCGCCAAGATATGTTTTGAAAATTGAACCGCTATCCAACACAGTGGTTGTTGGTTCGCATGAAAAACTCGCAGTGAGTGAAATTTCAGGCAGTGAAATTAAATGGTGCGGACCAGTTCCAGGAAATGAATCACTTCGCGGATTTGCTCAAGTTAGAGCACATGGTCAAGCGCTGCCTTGTTCCTACAAATTTGATGGTGAGAATTTAACCGCAACTTTAGATCAGCCACTTTATGGTTTAGCAGCAGGGCAAGCTCTGGTTATTTATGATGGTGATCGAGTTATAGGTTCTGCCACAATTGACCGTACTGACCAGGCAATTGGTTCAATTAATGGCACTTAATAGCAGCAATAATTCAGCAAGACGTCGTATAGAGCAACTGCGAGAAGAGATTAGTGAACATCAATTTCTCTATTACGTAATGGATAGCCCGAAAATTAAAGATGCAGATTTTGACGTACTTTGGAATGAATTGTTAAAACTAGAAGAAGTTAATCCTGAATTAAGAAGTGAGAGTTCTCCAACTGTTGCTGTAGGCGGTGGTTTTTCAACTCAATTTACTCAAGTAGATCACCTCAATCCAATGATGAGCCTAGATAATGTTTTTGATGCCGAGGAGTTTGATTCATGGCTTGAGAAAACAGAGCGAGATTTTGGAAAAAATGAGATCAAGTGGCTTTGTGAATTAAAGATAGATGGCCTGGCAGTGAACTTGCTTTACGAAGATGGAAAGTTAACTCGTGGATTAACTAGGGGAAATGGCACAACTGGCGAAGATGTAACACTAAACGTCAAGACAATCAAAGGCGTTCCACATCAATTAAGTGGAAAGAGTTTCCCAAAGATAGTAGAAGTTAGGGGAGAGGTTTATTTCCCGTTGAAAGAGTTTGCTGAGTTAAATGCGAGCATCGAAGAATCAGGTAAAGTACCTTTTGCTAATCCTCGTAATGCTGCCGCAGGTTCGCTACGCCAAAAAGATCCAAAAGTAAGTGCAGTCAGACCGTTGCGAATGTTGGTGCATGGTTTTGGAAAAGTAGATGGAGTTGAATTTACAACTCAAAGTGCTGCATACGCAGCATTCAAAGAGTGGGGATTACCAACTAGTGATCAAGTTAGAGTTTTTAACAAAGTTAGTGAGATCAAAAAATATATTAATGGACATTTAGATCATCGTCATGACTTGCAACATGAGATTGATGGTGTAGTAATTAAAGTTGATCAAGTTGAGATCCAAAATAAACTTGGATTTACTTCACGCGCTCCTAGATGGGCGATTGCATATAAGTATGCACCTGAAGAAGTCGTCACGAAATTACTAGATATCCGAGTCAGTGTTGGACGAACTGGCCGGATTACGCCTTTTGCATTTATGGAACCAGTCAAAGTCGCCGGTTCCACTGTTTCGCAAGCCACTTTGCACAATAAAGAAGAAGTTGTAAGAAAAGGAATTTTGATTGGTGATTACGTAGTTATTCGCAAAGCCGGGGATGTGATCCCAGAAGTACTTGGTCCAGTTCTTGCAAAACGCGATGGATCAGAGCGCACATTTGTAATGCCAAACACCTGCCCAGATTGTGGAAGTAAATTAAAAGCAATCTCAGAGGGAGATGTGGATATTAGGTGTGTGAATAGCCGAAGTTGTCCGGCTCAACTTCGTGAGCGACTTTTTTATATTGGCTCACGTTCTGCACTGGATATAGATGTACTTGGGTATGAAGCCGCTAGCGCCTTACTTGCTGATGGCATTTTGAAAGATGAGAGTGGACTATTTGCAATAACTCTTGCCGATCTTTCAACATCAGAGTTTTTCACAAAAAAAGATGGAACCCTTGGTGCTATCGCTGAACGGTTTATCACCGCACTCGCAGAAGCTAAATCAAAACCTTTATGGAGAGTGATTGTTGCCCTGTCTATTAGGCATGTAGGACCCACGGCTGCCCAATCATTGGCACGAGAGTTCGGCTCTCTGGATGCGATTGAAGGAGCATCTATTGAAAAGTTAGCAGATATAGAAGGAGTTGGTCCGACTATTGCAGCAGCGATAGTGGATTGGTTTAAAGAGGATTGGCATCGTGAGATCGTAAAAATGTGGAGAGCGGCAGGAATAGGACAACACCATCAAGTAAGCGACCTCGCTCAGACTATTAGCGGCCTGTCCATAGTGGTTACTGGTTCATTAAATGGATTTACCCGCGATGGAGTCAGCCAGGCAATTACAGATAGGGGCGGCAAAGCAACTAACTCGGTTTCAGCAAAGACGGATTATGTAGTTGTGGGAGATTCCCCGGGCTCCAAATATGCCAAGGCCCAAGAATTAGGGGTGCCAGTCCTTGATGAAGCACAGTTTGTTAAGTTGCTAGAGGGAGGAAAAGTTGCGCTTGGGGAATAGGATATGAGCATGATTTTACTTTCTGAGGGTCGCGAGTTGCCTGCTTCGCCAATTGTATTTGGTTTGATTGGTTTTGGGATTCTTTCGCTACTTCTTTATTTTGCGATGCGGATAGATAAGGATCACTAATTCCTAAAATTGCAATTTTCGGCGGAACTTTTGACCCAATTCACCGAGGCCATCTGCATGCATCCGATGTAATTTTAAATCAAGATCTTGTCTCTAAAATTTTTATGATCCCAGCCGGGAATCCTTGGCAAAAAGAAGGCCAATTAGTTGCTACTGCGACTCAACGGTTAGAGATGTGTCGACTGGCGACAGCTGGAAACCCAAAAATTGAAGTTCTAGATATTGAGATTAATAGAAGGGGACCAACTTATTCAATCGATACTGTTGTGGAACTTGAGAGAATTTATCCAGGATCTGAGTTTTCACTTGTGCTTGGAACTGATGCATTAAGAAATATTCAAAGTTGGCATCGCCTTGAAGAGTTAATAGAAAAAGTTGAGTTTTTACAATTGTTAAGAAGTGGTGAGAGTGTTAATGCAGAAGATCTTCCAACGGGGATTGAAGTAAACCTTGTTCAAGGGGCTATGTTAGATATCTCATCTACATTTATTCGTGAAAAAGTTGCGAAAAGTGAAGATATTTCTGAATTAGTGGATTCAAAAATTTTAGATTTAGTGAAAGGGATTTATGGCGCTTAGTACTCAAACGATCAAAGCGGCAGCTGTGGCGGCCCGTGCTGCTGATGAAAAATCCGGTAGCGATATTGTCGCAATGGATTTATCAAATCAATTAATACTCTCAGATGTCTTCTTACTGATATCTGGTGCAAACGATCGACAGCTCAAAGCCATATCTGATGAAATTGAACGTCAACTTTCATTTGTCGGGGAGAAAGTAATTCACCGTGAAGGTGGTGGAGATTCTTCTCAATGGTTGCTCTTGGATTATGGTGATCTGATTGTTCATATTCAGAGCAAAGAGATGCGTACCTACTATGCACTTGACCGACTATGGGGCGATTGTCCAATAATCACCCTTCCAAAAGTTGAATTAATAGTTGAATAGTAATCATGCGAAAAATAATTATTGTCAGACATGGTCAAACCGATTGGAATGTAGAAAATCGATTCCAAGGCCACACAGACATCCCATTGAACGATACTGGGCAAGCACAGGTTGAAAAATCTGCATTAGTTCTGGCTTCTTTGCGCCCAAATCGCTTAATAACCAGTGATTTATTGCGTGCTCGCCAAACTGCGGCTGCCATTGCAAAAAGGTGTGGATTGCCAGTAACAATTGATCCAGATTTGCGCGAAACATATGGCGCAGATTGGGAAGGTAAAACCGGTCTTGAAATTCGTAAAGATAATGATGCGCAATTCACAGCTTGGCTTAGTGGCGAAGATATTCCAGCCGGAGGTACGGGAGAACGGCGAAGTGAGGTAGCTACTCGAGCGATCTCTGCAATTTATCGTGGATTAAGTGAGATTGAATCAGGGCAAAGTTTAGTGATTGTTACCCATGGAGGAGCCGCTAGAAGTGTGATTGGAACGCTCATGGGATTGCCTGTTTCTGAATGGGCCTCACTCGGTGGTCTGGCAAATGCATCTTGGTCAATTTTAGATGAGCGCGGGAAAAGCAATGGAAGTTGGCGATTAATTGAGCACAACTCTGGCACTCTCCCTGATCCAATACTTGACCAAGAAAGTGGAGATTCAATAGTTTGATTTAGGTATAGCAAGTTCAATGATGGTCTGGTAATTTTTCCCAATGATCGATATCGCAATTCGTGGTGGATTAGTAATTGATGGCACAGGCGCACAGCGTTATCAAGCTGATGTGGGAATTTTAAATGACCAGATTGTTGAGATAGGCCGCGTATCGACCGCGAATCGCGAGATTGATGCCACTGGATTAATTGTTTCACCAGGATTTGTTGATCCTCATAGCCATTCAGATTTTACAATGCATGTAAACCCATTAGCGCAAAGCACTGTTCGTCAAGGCGTTACTACTGAAATTGTTGGCAACTGTGGATTTTCTAGCGCACCAATCACCCCAAGATCAGTTAAACAAATCACGGGCCGATTAAAGGGTTATGGTTTTGAAGGTGATCCTGCATGGCGCACTATGGATGAGTATTTTTCGCATATTGAAGCAGACGGCGTTTCGGCGAATTTTGCATTTTTTATTGGACATAACTCTTTGCGTCATGCTGCTGGCCTCGACGGCGATGAAACTGTTACAGATGAACATCTAAAGATCATGTCTGATTTGGTCGAAGAGTCAATGGAAGCCGGAGCATTAGGTTTATCTACTGGACTTGAATTTTTGCCAGGAAAGTTTGCGAAAACTGAAGAGATTGAGCATTTAGCAAAAGTAGTTGGAAAGCATGGAGGGGTTTATACCAGCCATGTACGTAACCGCGATTCTGAAATTTTCTCTTCTATGTCTGAATTTTTACAGATCGCAAAAACTGGAAATGTAGTTGCGCAACTTTCACATTTTAATGTGCGCTTTGATACTAATGCTCCTGAGAATGCATGGGAGCGTGCAGTCGGGATGCTAGTTGCCGAAAAAGATAAAGGCTTAGATGTAGCCGCAGACACCACTCCATTTAGATTTGGACTTGGTGGGATGTCTGCGATTTTGCCCGAATGGTTATTAAAAGATGGTTACGCAAATGTTGCTCTTGCGCTAAAGGAAAGCACTGTTAGAGATCGACTAAAAAGTGATTGCGATCGTTATTGGAGATACATTCACAAAGGACAATGGAGTCGAGTTCGCTTACAAGGCAGCCTGCACTACCCAGAGTTCACCGGTATGAGCTTCCCTGAGATTGCTAAAGAGATGAAACAGGATGAATGGGATTGCTACTTTGATATTTTGATGGCAGCCGGTCCTGATATGGATAAAGTCATTATGTTTGGTGAGAATATGACTGAGGAGCATCTTGCCGAAATGATTTCACACCCTGATTTCTCATTAGGTGTAGATGGTTTTACCAGTGTGGATCATGGCGCACTTGCTGATGCAACTCAGAGTCAATTCCCTTATTGCGGACATATAGAATTTTTAGCTCACCATGTGCGTGAAAAGAAAACCTTAACTCTTGAATCAGCAATTCATAAAATGTCATCAAAACCAGCCCAGCGTTTTGCATTGAAAACTCGTGGAGAAATTAAAGAGGGTTGGTTTGCCGATATGGTGATTTTTGATGCTGATAAAGTCCGCAGCGATTCAACACTTGAAAACCCTTGTGTTTATCCAGAAGGAATCCAACAAGTAATCGTGAATGGAACGATTGTGGTTGATGAAAATCAACACACTTTAAAGCGCCCAGGTCGGGTTTTGCGCCGCAAATAGCCGGATTAGAGAGCGCGCAAATCTTCGGCTAGAGTTTCGCTTCTCAAGTGCTCGGAAATTCTTGGGGCTGTGGCGCAGCTGGTAGCGCACCTGCATGGCATGCAGGGGGTCAGGGGTTCAAGTCCCCTCAGCTCCACACTTAATTCATAGATGTTTTGATTTAAGTAGTGAATAACTTCAATTTAGATAATGGTGGTGATTAACGATGGTCGCTCTTCCAGAGATCAGCCCTAAATGGAGTAAGACACGTGATTTAACTGGCGAAAATGTCTTGATAACCGGAGCAAGCGGTGGCTTGGGATTAGCAGTTGCTAAACAAATTGCCGAACACGGTGGCAATCTAATTTTGGCAGTTAGAAATGTTCGCAAAGCATCGGCTTTGGCCAAACAACTTTCAATTGCTTCACGTGGAAGTATTGATGTCGTTGAATTAGATCTCAGCGATTTAAAGTCGGTCCATACCGCAGCTGGCCAAGTTAAAAATAAAATTGATATTTTAATTTTGAATGCTGGCGTTATGGCCACTCCACTTCGCCACACAGTTGACGGCTTTGAATTACAAATGGGAACCAATCATCTAGGGCATTTTGCATTTGCTGGACTTTTGCAAAACAAACTTAAAGATGGTGCTCGAGTTGTAAGTGTTGCCAGCCAAGCGCATCGTTTAGCTCAATTCCCAGCCGCCAAGATTATGGATATTTGTCGCGGTGTTGGTGAGTACCAACCTTGGCAAGCGTATGCACGTTCTAAAGTTTCAAATTTACTGTTTATAAATGAATTACAACGCCGGAATAGCAAAAGCAAGAAAGTTATTGCTGTGTCAGCACACCCAGGTTGGTCAGCCACAAATTTGCAAATGGTGGGTCCGCAGATGAGAAATCAGTTGATGATGGCGCGCGGTTCAGCATTTTTTAATTCTGCGTTTGCGCAGAGTGCGGACAAAGGTGCCCTGCCAATTTTGTGTGCCGCAACTCTGGTCGACCTTCCCGGCGGTAGTTATTTGGGACCTAATGGCTTTTTAGAAATGCGTGGATATCCAAAATATACGCGCGCTAGCAGCACTGCTTATGATCAAGGATTGGCGCAATCTTTGTGGCAGATCAGTGAGGAATTAACCGGGGTTACCTGGAATTAAGTCGGCGTTAATCTGAATTAAGTAGGCGGTACTCTTAGCCTCATGCAAGAGCCAGGCACACCCGCTACACCTTCTACATATGACGTTCATGGCGTTCAAGAGAAGTGGCTGCCTGTTTGGGATCAAATTGCCCCATTTCGCTCTGGCCAGGCCGATGATCCACGTCCTAAAAAATATGTGCTCGATATGTTCCCGTACCCATCGGGAGATCTGCATATGGGTCATGCCGAGGCTTACGCGCTTGGCGATGTAATTGCTCGTTATTGGGTTCAACGCGGTTTTAACGTTATGCACCCAATTGGATGGGATGCTTTTGGCTTACCGGCAGAAAATGCAGCGATTAAGCGAAATTCAGATCCAGGTGAATGGACTTATGAAAATATCGCCGTTCAAAAAGCTTCCATGCGTCGATATGCCTGCTCTTTTGATTGGGATAGAACTTTCAACACTTGCGACCCTAAGTATTACAAATGGAATCAATGGATTTTTCTACAACTATTTAAAAAAGGATTGGCGTATCGAAAAGCTTCTGCAGTTAACTGGTGTCCAGATTGTCAAACTGTTTTAGCAAATGAACAAGTAGTGGCTGGTGCTTGCGAGAGATGCGACACAATTGTTACTAAGAAGAAATTAACCCAGTGGTATTTCAAGATAACTGATTACGCAGATCGTTTGTTAGACGATATGCAATCACTTGAAGGCCAGTGGCCAGAAAAAGTTTTGCAAATGCAGCGCAATTGGATTGGAAAATCAATTGGCGCTGAAGTCACTTTCGAAATCGAAGGACGAGATAAGCCAGTAACGATTTATACGACCAGACCAGATACTTTGTACGGAGCTACTTTTTTTGTAGTTGCCGCAGACAGTGAGTTAGCCGCAGAGCTTGCGGCTTCCTCTCCAGTAAAAGCTGAGTTTGCAAAATACTTAGAAGAGGTAAAAGCCATAAGTGATATTGAAAGATTGTCACTTGAGCGTCCAAAAACTGGAATCTTCTTAAAGCGGTATGCGATTAATCCAGTTAATGGCGAGAAGTTACAGATTTGGGCGAGTGATTACGTCCTTTCAGATTATGGAACTGGCGCAATCATGGCGGTTCCGGCACATGATCAGCGGGATTTAGATTTTGCTAAAACAATGAACCTTCCAATCCGCACTGTGGTTGAAAGCGAGTTAGAGGATCCAGCAGTTACTGGAATTGCAACGCCAGGTGATGGAAAATTAATCAACTCTGGTTCGCTAGATGGCCTATCGAAAGCTGAGGCAATCACAAAAATAATTGCTGAGTTACAAAAACAAAAATTAGGCGAACCGGCTACAAATTATCGGCTTCGCGATTGGTTGATCTCTCGGCAACGTTATTGGGGTACTCCAATTCCAATTATTCATTGCGACAGTTGTGGCGAAGTTGCGGTACCTGAGGATCAATTGCCAGTTAAGTTGCCACCATCTGCTGGACTTGATTTAAAACCAAAAGGCATCTCACCTCTTGCTGGTGCAACAGATTGGGTCAATGTTTCTTGCCCACAATGTGGAAAGCCAGCACTTCGCGATACCGACACCATGGAGACCTTTGTTGATTCTTCTTGGTATTTCTTGAGATATGTATCTCCAAAACTGGAAGATCGCGCTTTTGATCTAGAAGCAATAAAGACATGGCTGCCGGTTGATCAATATGTTGGGGGAGTAACCCACGCGATTTTGCATTTGCTCTACTCGCGCTTTTTCACCAAAGTTTTACACGATCTTGGTTATCTAGATTTCACTGAACCATTTACACGATTGCTAAATCAAGGCATGGTTGTTATGGATGGCTCAGCAATGAGTAAGAGTCGCGGTAATTTGGTTCGCTTATCTGATGAATTAAATCTGCATGGTGTTGATGCAATTCGCTTAACAATGGTTTTTGCCGGTCCACCTGAAGATGATGTTGATTGGGCTGATGTTTCACCAGCCGGTTCAGTTAAATTCTTAGCGAGAGCTTGGCGTTTATCTGGAGATGTGACATCTGCTGTTGGAACCGACCCAAGCACAGGTGATCTTGAACTTCGTCGTGCAACACATAAAGCATTACATGATGCAGGTTTTGCAGTCGAATCATTTAGATTTAATGTGGCTGTTGCTCGAATTATGGAATTAGTAAATGCAGCACGCAAAGCGATTGATTCCGGTCCAGGATCAAATGATCCAGCGGTACGGGAAGCAGTTGAGGCGATTGCAATCATGCTGTCACTAATTTCTCCATACACCGCTGAAGAAATGTGGGAACGCTTGGGTCATAAACCAGCGGTAGCACTTGCTGGTTGGCCGACTGTTGATCCTTCTCTAGTTAAAGTACAGAGCGTCACTTGCGTAGTTCAAGTTTTAGGCAAGATAAAGGCTCGCATTGAAGTTGATCCTGAGATTACTGATGCCGAGTTAGAGAAAATTGCATTAGCTGATCTAGCCATGGTCGAAGCTCTTACTGGTACGAATATTGTGAAAATTATTACCCGCGCTCCAAAATTAGTAAATGTGGTTACCTCATGAGAAAAATCGGAATTGTCACAGATTCAACTGCTTACTTGCCGGCAACAACAATTAAGTTATTAGGAATCAAAGTTGTTCCTTTAATTGTGCAATGGAATGGTAAAAGTTATTTTGAAGCAGATCCAAAGGCCACTGATGTAATTGATGCACTACGTAAAGGAGAATTAGCCACAACATCACGACCTAATCCCGCTACTTTTCTACTGGCTTATCAAGAACTTGCTGCTAATGGCGCCAAGGAGATTATTAGTTTGCATATCTCTTCTTCTATGTCAGGCACTTCTGACGCAGCCCGAATTGCTGCCAAGGATTCACCTATTCCAGTTCATGTAATCGATTCGCGCACCGTCGGCATGGCGCTTGGTTTTGGTGTTATTGCTGCTGCACAAGCGGCTGAGGAAGGATTGGATACTCAAACAGTTATTGAACGTGCCAAGTTGCGGATGAATGCAACTTCAATTTTCTTTTCAGTTGCAAATTTGGAGAATTTACGCAGAAGTGGCCGGATCAGCAGGGGTGCCTCACTTTTAGCGACTGCTCTTGCAATCAGGCCAATCCTCACCGTAGATGATGGCGAAGTTGTAGCAGTTGAAAGAGTTAGAACTGCGGCTAAAGCAATGGTGCGATTAGAGGAGATGGCAGTTGCTGCAACAGCGGGACGTGCCGTCGATGTTGCCGTCCACCATTTAGGAGCGCAATCTCAGGCCGAAGCGGTAGTCGCAAGACTTAGAAAAGTCCTAACTGGCTTAGGAGATGTTAGTAACACCGAGGTTGGCGCAGTAGTGGGCACACATGTTGGCCCTGGCGCAATAGCAGTTGTTATTGCACCGCGAGTTTAGTTAACCACAAGCATAAATTATCTACATCTATAACTCTCACTAACTTAACTAAAAATACTATTATCTACAATTTGCGGATGCCCAAAATAGATTCAGAATTAATATCACGTCTTCGTCAAATTCTTCCAGATTCAACTAGCAAATTTAGAATTCATATAGAAAAGAAACATTTTGTTAGTGCTTTGATCGTGATCTCAACAGGTGTAGTCCTAGCAATTTTTTTATTGTGGAGTGGAGGTGCTCAAGAAATTTCTAGTTCGTCTGGAGAGTCGTCACAATCCAGAATTGAAATAGTAGACAACAATCAAATCATTAATGAAACACTCCAAATGAATAAAATTCTAGTAATAGATGTTGCTGGAAAGGTCAAAAACCCTGACGTTTATGAATTGCCACAAGGCTCACGTGTTATCGATGCCATCGAAGCGGCCGGTGGAGTTGGAAAAGGTGGAGATTCAAGTGGTGTGAATATGGCTCGATTACTTGAAGATGGTGAACAAATATATATAGAGAGTGTAGCTAGTTTAGAACGCGGTGTTTCTTCGGCGTCGAGAGGTGCAAGTGGCGGAAAAGTTAATTTGAATCGAGCTAATTTGACTGAACTTGATGGACTTCCAGGGGTTGGTCCCGTTTTAGCATCTCGCATTATTGAGTGGCGTAGCACAAATGGAAACTTTAAAACTATCGATGAGTTACGCAGAGTTTCTGGGATAGGGGATGCAAAGTTTAATGAACTTAAAGAGGTTGTTGTGGTGTGAAAGGCACTCCTGATGCTCGGCTTTTGTTTCCAGCGATTGGGATTTGGGTTGGGTGCGCCAGTGCTCAGTTATTTTATGGAACCCCAGCAACCATTTTATTAATAGCAACATTTGTAATGGCACTGATTTTTTTAGTAAAAAGGAAGAGTTACTTTCTCCAACTTTTCTGCCTATCCCTCTTTCTGGGTGGGGTAATCTCCGGAATTCACGAGGAAGCACTCCATCGCGATTTATTTCTTAGCCTTAAGGATTCAAGTATCAGTGTTTCTGGGGTCGTTACTACTGACCCACAACTTAGCAAATCTAAAATTCGCGGAGATTTTCGAACTCCACAATCAGCTACTTTCTATCTTCGAACCAAGGAGGTTAATCGGCAGGCTATTCGAGTCCCTATTTTAGTTTCCACAGCTAGCGATGTTGCTAACCTCATTCCAGGAACCAAGATTATTTTCTACGGAAAAATTTCTGATTATCGATTGAATAATGCATCTGCTTTTATTTTTGCCAAAAGCGAGCTACGAATCATGAGCAAGCCAAATCGAATTTCAAGACTCACATTCAAAATGCGAGGCGCACTACGCGATTGCTTACAAGGATTACCAGCAGCAGCGATGGGTTTAATCCCTGGGATTGTTATTGGGGACCGCACATTTCAATCAGTTGAATTGACTACCAATATGCGCGTAACTGGGTTAACACATTTAACTGCAGTCAGTGGTGCAAATCTTGCGATAGTTGCTGCTTTAGTTTTGGCGCTATGTCGAAGAGTTGGAGTTAAAGGACGCACTCTCTGGTTGATTGTTGCTTTGGCATTGGCTTTCTTCATTCTCCTAGTTAGGCCATCCCCATCAGTTCTACGCGCAGCAGTTATGACAACAGTTGCCCTCATTGCGCGAGCGAGTGGAAATAGATCAGCAGCACTACCTTCTCTGGGTGTTGCAATTAGTCTTCTGCTGATTTTTAATCCATTTTTAGCAACAGATCCCGGTTTCGCTCTTTCAGTATCAGCCACTGCTGGGTTGCTGCTTCTTGCTCCAAAAATTGAGAGTTACTTAATGAGGTATTTTCCTGAGCGGCTAGAGTTGCTGGCTCAAACATTGGCAATTCCAATATCTGCAACAGTATTTTCATTACCAATTGTTGTTGCTATATCTGGACAACTTTCGCTTGTGAGCGTATTTGCAAACTTAATTGTTGCGCCAGTTATAGCACCAATAACAATTGTCGGTTTTTTTATGAGCATGATCTCTATCCCACTTCCTCGAGTTTCACATTTTCTAGGTGTTTTAATCTCCCCATTTGCAATGTGGATTGCAGGAGTTGCAAATTTTTGTGCTGACCTTTCATTTTCAACATTACGATGGAGTAAAGGTTGGATGGGAGTATTTTCTCTAGTATTACTTGCACTTGCACTTAGGATAATTTACTTAATGTTGCGAAGCTTCACCTACCTCAAATTACCCATAATTTTATTTTTAGTTCTATTTATGTTTTTTTCCACAACTAGATTTGGTTTGCCTCCAAAAGATTGGATTTTGGCGACTTGCGATGTTGGACAAGGAGATGGTGTTGTAATTTCCTTAGGATCAAATTCGGCTGTTGTAATTGATGTTGGACCAGATCCAAATTTGATTGATAATTGTTTAAATGAGTTAAAAGTTAAAAACGTTGAGCTTTTGATTCTCACGCATTTTCACGCAGATCATGTGGAAGGTTTACCAGGGTTACTCAAAGGGAGAAAGGTTAAGCAAGTCTGGCTAACAACTGAACCGACTCCTGCCGATGAATTTTTAAGGGTGCAACAATGGCTAGAAAATACTCCTAGTGCTCAAATTTATCGAGGAGCAAGATTTAAGAGTGAGTTTGTTTCACTAGAAGTTATTTGGCCAGATCAGAAACCAATTTTAGAATCTCCAGCAAACAACGCCAGCATTTCGGTAGTGGGTTCAATTCATGGCCACTCATTTTTTTCGGCTGGAGATTTAGAATTAGCTGGGCAAGAAATGGTTTTAAATCGCATAACTAGGGGAGTCGAGATTTTAAAAGTCATCCATCATGGTTCTAAATTGCAAAATCAAAAATTGATGGAAACTCTTTCCCCGAAATTGTGTCTGATTAGCGTGGGTGCCGATAACCCATACGGCCACCCAGCCCCAGTTACGCTAGAACTACTTAGTCACAACTGCGGCGCTGTTGCGCGGACCGATCGCTCAGGTACGCTGATAGTTGTAGATAATCCCTTGCGGGTAGTTTCTACGCGAAAGAGTATTTGGAGGTGAGTACCTAAGTGTCAAAAGAACTAGTTTACTTATGCATCGGAGCAGAACAAGTTTTGGCAGATCGCGCTGTCATAAAAATCCTAGAACCCTTAAAAGAAAGAGGGGCCACAAATACTCAGTTCGATGCACCTGCACTAGAAGTTGGACAATTTAGTGATGCAACTGCGCCATCTTTATTTTCCGGTCCGCGAGTTGTCACTATTCGAGATCTACAAGATTTAGAAGAAGATGCCCAATCTGAAGTTCTTGCTTATTGTGAAAGCCCAGATCCAGATATCACTTTGATTTTTCTACACAAAGGCGGGGTTAAGGGAAAAGCTTTTTTAACTAAGTTGCGAAAAATTGGGATTACTGAAATAACTTGTGAGCCGTTGAAGAAAGATAATGAGAAAATAGATTTCTTAAAAACGGAGGCACTGACAATTGGTAGAAAGCTAACTCCAGATGCAGCTCGCGCGCTAGTTGATGCAGTTGGAAGTGATTTACGAGAAATGATTTCCGCACTTCACCAATTGAGTTCTGATTCGCAAGTTAGCGGAAGTACACCAATTACTGCAGATCAAGTTGCTGTTTTGTATTCAGGACGAGTTGAAGCCAGTGGATTTGCAGTTGCGGATGCTGCAGTTGAAGGAAGATTGGGAGATGCGTTACTAGCTGCGCGCCAGGCAGTTGATACTGGAACTGATCCCGTTGTTTTGGTTAATGCACTTGCTTCTGTCTTACGGACTTTGGCAAAAGTTGGGGCCGCTGGACGCAGTGCGAAATCTTTTGAATTAGCCGGCGTTCTTGGGTTGGCACCATGGCAGATCGATAAAGCCAGAAGGCAACTCCCTGGATGGAATGGGGATGGAATCACCACAGCAATTACCGCGATCGCCCATGCAGACTCCCAAGTCAAAGGTGGAGGAAGTGACCCGATTTACGCCCTAGAAGTAGTTATAGCGGCTGTGGCCGGGGCTAAAAACGAATAGGACTGGTTAAGACTGGCTAGGAAAATGGCTTGATTTCGCTCAGTTTGAACCCCTTCGGGCTCCGCTGATACCCTTGCGCCTCTTAACTTCCCTAAGTTGAGATCAGATTTCAGGTAGATCTGGATAATGAAGAGATAGGTGTTCGAACAGATGGCAAATATAAAGTCACAGATTAAGCGGATTGGCACAAACGAGAAGGCACGCATCAATAACAAAGGCGTTCGTTCTGCTCTTAAGAGTGCAATTCGTAAATTCCGCACAACATCTGCCGGAAGTGACAAAGCCATGACAACCCAAGAACTTCGCGCTGCTTCACGCGCACTAGATATTGCAGTTGCAAAAGGTGTAATTCATAAGAATCAGGCCGCGAACAAGAAGTCGGCGATGGCAAAGGCTGTCTCCCGCGCTAAGTAATTGACCCAGATCGGCTGATCTGCGCTCATGCCTGCCATTCCTTTAGACCGAGCTCCCAAACCTTCGGCTACTGATCCATTACAAATTCGTAATTTTTCGATCATTGCTCATATTGATCACGGCAAATCAACTCTTGCAGATCGAATGCTTGGAATCACTGGCGTTGTTGAAGCCAGAAATATGCGTGCCCAATATTTAGATCGTATGGATATTGAACGTGAACGCGGAATCACAATTAAGAGTCAAGCGGTTCGTTTACCTTGGCAGAGTGAAGGTTCTGATTACATCTTAAATATGATCGACACTCCAGGCCACGTTGATTTCACTTATGAAGTATCGCGATCACTTGCAGCATGTGAGGGTGCAGTTCTCTTAGTTGATTGCGCACAAGGTATCGAAGCACAAACTTTAGCTAATCTTTATTTAGCCATGGAAAATAATTTAACGATTATTCCGGTTTTAAATAAAATTGATTTACCAGCGGCACAACCCGAGAAATTTGCCGAAGAACTTGCCAGATTAATTGGATGCCAACCCGAGGATTGCCTTCGCGTATCAGGAAAGACTGGCGCCGGTGTTGCAGAACTCCTGGATCAAATTGTGCGTCAAGTCCCCCCACCACAAGGTGATTCCAAAGCACCAGCACGTGCATTAATTTTTGATTCTGTTTATGACCTTTATCGTGGTGTTGTTACTTACGTGCGAGTAGTTGATGGAAATTTAAAGGCGCATGATCAGATTCAGATGTTATCTTCCGGAATCAAGCATGAAGCATTAGAAGTTGGCGTGATCTCACCTGAACCAGTCTCTAGTGGCGGACTTGGTGTTGGCGAAGTTGGTTATTTGATTACTGGCGTAAAAGATGTGCGGCAATCACGTGTTGGTGACACGATTACAAATGCTCAACGTCCTGCCACAACTCAACTTCCTGGATATAAAGATCCAGTTCCTATGGTCTTTTCTGGCCTCTACCCATTAGACAGTTCTGAATATCCTACTTTGCGTGAAGCTCTTGAGAAATTACAACTAAATGATGCGGCATTAGTTTTCGAACCAGAAACATCAGCCGCGCTTGGATTTGGTTTTAGATGTGGATTCTTAGGATTGCTAC
>SYCR01000025.1:0-19316 GCA_005786885.1 Actinomycetota bacterium
AGCGATCCATCATCAAGTAGGCGCCTGCAACGCAATTTGCAAGTAGAAATACTCCACCAGAAATAATTGCGGCGACAACATGAATAACTAGCCATGTCGACTTCAATGCCGGCACAAGTGGAGCACTTGGGACGTAAAGTAGAGTCACCGCAGTACCTAAATTGAGCAGAACAGCAAGTGTCACAACCAAACCAAGCCACTGAACTTTAAATTTTCTTATTGTCACTAAGTAAGCAAATAAAAATGCGAGCGCACCTGTAATTGAGAATTCATACATATTTCCCCAAGGAACCCGTCCTGCGGATACACCACGAGCTACAACCCCAGCCAACAAGAAAACAAATCCCAGAATTGATAAGGCAATTCCAATCCGCCCAGCTTTTGTCCATTTCACACTTTTAGCATTAATTGCTAAAGCGATTCCAATCCGCCCCTCTTCTCTGTACTTTGCATTTGTAGGATTAGCAGTATCAAGTCCCTGCGGTACCACACGAAAAGACCACGCTGTTTGAATTGCAAAAGAAATAAATGAGATAAAAATAATTCCCATTGAACTGTAAACAAGATCATTTGAAAGTGTTGCCCAATCAGATTTATTCATCATCACCCTTCTTTACGGTAAGTACTTTTACAAGTGCATCAATCTCTTGGTCCAAACCAGGAGACCTACTTAGTCCAGCAATTTCAACAACAACCCCTGAGCCAGACATATTCTCGCCTATAACCGTGCGGATCCATATTCGCCGTCGGCGTGCAAAAAGTGAGATTAGCAACCCTGATAGTGCAAAAATTGCTCCTAACAGCGCAAATGGTTTTCCAGGGTCACGCACAACTTGCAAGTTGACCCACTTGGTAACTCCATCAAAAGTAATACTTCCTACGCTTTCGGAAATCCCAGAACTGCCCGGAATTGTCCAAACTTGCCCAGGAGCTAATGATTTTAATCCAACGCGTTCCATCTCCTCAGTCTTAATTCGATAAACCGATTGTGGCACTCCTGTATCCAATCCCAAATCCCCGAGCCATGCCGCCATTAGTAACCTAGGATTCAATGCTTCTGGATAAGAAGAAAACCCTCCCCTGATTTTATCTCGCTCTGCAGTTGGAAGAAATGAAGCAACAATTCCTAATTGAGTAGGCGTTAAGTCTGGAACTTTAATCGCGCCAATTGAAGTCAAATTACCATCCTGTGGCAAGAATGGAATTGCGCCACTTAAAACAATATTTCCACTTTCATCTCTGACTGTGACTTTAGGTGAGAAACCATTTGCTTGTAGATAGATACGAGTTGATCCAAAAGTTAGCGGCTTATTGACTTTAACTTCGACTCTGCGGGAATTTGACTTACCACTTTCAGTTATATCAACGATTAGTGAATAATCACGTGCTGCATTACTTATTGGATCATAAACAGCTGTGAATTTAACTACTTTTAAAGTTACTGGAGGAAAATCGGACAACCTAAAAAATCTTCCTGCAGATAATGTGTCATAACTTGTGGCAACATTTGTGAAACTCTCTCCCTCATTTACAATTGCACTACCACGCATGCCGCCGAGTGATCCAACCGAAACTCCAATCAAAATTCCAATCAGGGAAAGATGAAAAAGTAAATTTCCACTTTCTCTAATGAACCCTTTTTCTACAGCAACTGAGGTTTCACAATCTCTTATCCGATATCTCCGTTTACTAAAGTGTGATCGCGCAATAGCTAAAATTTCATCGGAACTTTTCGAACTTTCAAATTTTCTAAACTCTTCCAGTCTAATTAGGTTTTTTGGAGTGAGCGGGGGCAAAGCACTAATATTTTTAAAATGTTCCCATGTTCTTGGTAGAACACAGCCGATTAGCGATATAAAAAGTAATAGATAAATAGCGCTAAACCATGTTGATGAATAAAGATCAAATAAAGATAAATTATCAAAAACTTTTGCCAAAGTTGGATCATTAGCAAAATACTGTTGTACTCGAGTTGGATCCTGATTTCGCTGTGGAATTATTGATCCAGGAATAGAGGCTACGCCTAATAAAAGTAATAAAATTAATGCGGTGCGCATGCTTGTTAATTGACGCCACAACCAGCGCAATAAACCAACAGTTCCCAGTTCGGGCGTTTTGATCTCGTAACTCATCAGAGTGCCGTCACAAACGCAGATGACAAGCCTTGTAACCAAATCACAATATCAACCCAAACGCCAGTTATCTGTGCAAGACCTAGGAGAATCAGCATGGAGCCACCGGTTCGCGTTATAACTCTTGGGGGAATCTTGCGATAAATCTTCATGCTGCGCTCGATGCCAAAACCAGCAATCAAAAACGGAATTCCTAAACCTATGCAATACCCAAGTGAAAGAAATGCACCACGTACTGCAGATGATTCGGAAAACGCCAATGTCTGAACTGCGGCTAGCGTTGGACCAATGCACGGAGTCCAACCAATCGCAAATAGCACTCCTAAAAATGGCGCCCCCACCAAACCCCAAGTTGTAACAATTTTTGGCTGCCACTGTCTCTGATTTGGTAATACTCCTAGAAAAGCTAAGCCCAGTAGAACTGTAAAAACTCCTAGTACTTTTGTCACCAAACTTTGTTGTTCCAACAAAACACTTCCGGCTCCCCCAAAAAGGGCTCCATAAGAGATAAAAACCGTGCTGAATCCCAAAATGAACAAAGTGGTTCCCCAAAGGATCCGACCTCTTGCCGCTTTTGTAGTTAATTCAAGCCCAGTTAATCCGGTTATATATGAAAGATATGCCGGGACTAATGGCAATACGCAAGGCGATAGAAAAGCCACTATTCCGGCGACTATCGCAATAGGAAATGAGATTAAAACTGATCCATTCAAGACTTGTTCGGTTATTGAAGATGCAATAGCAATCATTTAGCACTCTCATTATCTATTTTTTCAATTAAATCTGATAGGGAAGCAATTGTGATTGCTCCTGAAATTCTTGCAGCTACTTTTCTATTTTTATCTAAAATTATTGTAGTTGGTATTGATGTTACTGGTAATGAGTTTCTAAACCCCAAGAGAATTTCATCATCAGCAATAGTTGGAAATGTAATTTTAAATCTACGCGTAAAAGCCAATGCAGAATCTTTTGAATCTCTGGTTAAAATTCCAATAAATTGAGTGACTGGATACTTTTCAGAAATTGCCTGAAGCGCAGGTGCTTCAGCGCGACAAGGAGAACACCACGAGGCCCATACGTTTATAACTGTGATTTTTTCTCTTTCGATAAAAGTTTTCTCTCCTAAAAGCGATTCTCCATTGATATCTGGCGCAAATGATCGATTTTCTTTCGCAACAAAAGTGACAACACCATCACCGGCGACAAAGGATTCTTCACTTACTGATGTACCACCAGATCCACATCCTGAAAAAATTAAAGAGCTTAGAACTAATGCTGAAATTGAGACTCTAATTTTCACTTCTGCTTAGGAGGAAGTAAATGTCTAGCGGGTTCACAGTATTCAACATCCTCTATCACCCCATCACTATTAAAAACAAAAGTTGTTATTGACGCTAGCGAGCACTTCCTTTTGCGGGGGTCGTGTATTAGTGATTTTCCTTCGACATGTGATCTCACAATCCAAATTGGAAGTTGATGTGAAACACAAATAGCTTCAGCCCCAATTGCACTATCGCGTGCAAAATTAATTGCAGACATCATTCTCTTAATCTGTTCTTTATATGGCTCTCCCCAAGATGGGCGCCATGGGTTCCACAAATAACGCCATGTTGATGGACGGCGCAAAACTCCATCACCAACTGAGAAAGGTTTGCCTTCGAAAATGTTTGCAGCTTCAATCAATCTTGGATCGGTGGTGATGGAAATTCCATGAGTGACGACGATCGGTGCTGCTGTTTCTTGCGCTCGTTCTAAAGGCGAAACATGTATCGCACGTATGGGGCGATCTTTGGACCAAAGCGCAACCGCTTCGGCCATTTGAACGCCCCTGGTGGATAGGTGCCAATTTGGCTGGCGGCCGTACAAGACTTTATTCGGGTTTTCGACTTCGCCATGACGAAGCACATGCACCCGAGTTTTCATGAGGGAAATCATAGTGAGGTCGGGATTGGGGTAGCGTTGGCAAGTTATGTCACCTCAATCACTCAACTCGCACCCGACCAGATCGCTGGCACAGGAACTCCGGTCGCGCGACGATGAGCAATTAAGGCGACTTCTGGCCGCAAGAGGCGATCTTCTGTCGCCATTACCTACTGATATTTCGGCTCTGGCATCTCGCGCCAGTGCTCCCCCAAGTATTTCAAGGGCATTAGATTCACTCAACCTCTGGGAGATTCAAGTTCTTGAAGCTCTCGTTGCGCTACCGGAACCCATCACAATTAAAGCAGTTGTTGCTGCAACATCGGAAGATGCCAAATTAGTTATTGAAAAACTAATTGCACTTGCGTTGATTTTTCCAGATGAAGACCAAATAAGAGTTCTCAACGTAATACGTGATTCAGTTGGAAATGAACCAACGGGACTTGGGCCCGTACTTGGATTGCTAAGTGCAAAAGCAATAAAGAAAATTAAAGATGCTCCAGAAAATGCGCGCGCAGTACTTGATCGCCTAACTTGGGGACCGCCTAGAGGCAGTGTTTCTGACATAAAAAAACCAGGAGTGGCGATCAAGTGGTTACTTGATAATGATCTACTCCTGGCTGTAGATAGCAAAACTGTTGTACTTCCTAGAGAGATTGGGATGCACCTTCGAGGCGGAAAGATTCATCGGGAACTTCAAAATCAACCTACTAATTACCGCGGTCGTGAATTTTCTCAAAGTGAAATTGATAAAAGTGCAGTAGGTGCAATAATAACTTTGTTACATCAAGTTGAAGAGTTAATGAAGTTTTGGTCAGGAGAACCACCAGCGATCCTAAGGTCTGGCGGTATTGGTGTTAGAGAAGTTAAAAAGGCAGCAGATTCACTCGGCGTCGAGGAAAATTACTTAATTTTTATTGCTGAACTTTCTTATATTTGTGGTCTTGTTACCGTTGACCGAGAAGAAGAATTGCTTCCAACATCCGCATTTGATCTTTGGCTGAACTCAACGCACGATGAGCGTTGGCAGCTCATAGTAAATGGCTGGTTAACAACGTCACGAGTAAGTGGATTAGTTGGAAAAAGTGAAGCAAGGTATATCTCTGCACTTGGTCCGGAGATTGATAGAGCTGCAGCTACAAACTTGCGTGCTTTATTCTTAAAGTTAGTTACTGAAATTTCTCCATGTGCACCTGACTTATCAGAATTATCAAAAAGAGTTCGATGGGAGCGTCCACGACGTGGAGTTGGATTGCACGCTGACATTGCACATTGGAGTTCCCGAGAAGCGGAGTGGCTCGGAATCACCGGACGCGGGGCGATCTCTTCATTTGGTTCTGCAATTCTGAGTGGGAAGGAAGATTCTGGATTAAGCAAAGCTCTGCCAAAAGAGATTGAGCACATTTTGATTCAAGCAGATAACACAGCAATTGCTCCCGGTCCACTTCGCATTGATCTTGCACAAGAGCTTTCACTAATCGCGAATGTTGAAAGCAAGGGTGGGGCTACTGTTTATCGATTCAGCGAAAACTCAATTAGACGTGGCTTAGATAGTGGTCGAAGTAGCGATGAAATAAATAAATTTCTAAGTAAAATTTCTAAAACTTCGATCCCTCAACCTCTCTCATATTTAATTGCAGATGTTGGCAAACGTCACGGAAAGTTAAGAGTAGGTATTGGCTGGAGTTCATACATTCGATGTGAAGATGAATCAGTTGTTAATGCAATACTCGCTGATAGACGCACTGCCCATTTGCAATTAAGAAAAATTGCACCTCAAGTTTTATTTACTGAAATCGACACAGAACAAGCAGTGAACACATTGTTTGAGGCTGGTTTCTTGCCTGCAATCGAAGGAAGAGATGGCGCTCTTGTCACACGTAAGAGATCTGCAGCGCGCGCGATCTCAAAAACTCGTCCACCTCGAGTTATTGGAGAGTATGAAACTCCGCGTGATGAACTTTTAACTGCTGCACTTAGAGCTTTACGTGCAGGTGATCGAGCCTCAGCCAAACGAAGTGGTGTTCCAACTACCGTTGCGAGTGCTACTCCAAGTGAAACTATGGCCGCTTTAACAATCGCCATAAAAAACAAGGAGACATTAGTTATTGGGTATGCCGACTCTGATGGTGGAGTCAGCCAGCGAATCATCGACCCAATCCAAGTTATGGCTGGCGTCCTTGTGGCGTATGACCATGGCAATGATGAAGTCCTAAGGTTCCCAGTTTTACGCATAAACGGCATCGCCTTAGTCGAATAGGGCAGACTTAGCACTTAGGAAAAAGGGGTAATTGATGAGTTCGCAAGTATTGGCGCACCTAGAGAAATTAGTGCGCTGCCAATCCCCGACTTCTGATTTATCAGCGTGCCAATCCGTCACAAAGTTAGCCGCAGAGATTGCAAATGAAGTACTAAATACGCCGGCAAAAATTCATGAGATTGAGAATCGTCCAGTTTTTTGGTGGGGAGATCCGAATCCTGAAATAGTTTTACTTACGCATCTAGATACAGTTTGGCCAAAAGATTCATTTACGCCTATTTGGGAAGTTAAAGAAAACCGAATTACTGGGCCTGGCGTTTTTGATATGAAAGCTGGATTTATTCAAGCACTTTATGCACTTCGTGGAGTCAGTGGATCTGTTGCTCTAATTGCAACCACTGACGAAGAAACTGGATCTCGCTCATCCAAAAAACTAATTGAGGATTTGTCACGCAACGCTCGCGCAGTTTTAGTTTTTGAAGCATCTGTAGATGGAGCAGTAAAGATTGAAAGAAAAGGCAGTGCTGATTTTAAAGTCACAGTTACAGGTAGAGCGGCCCATGCCGGGCTAGAGCCTGAAAAAGGCATCAACGCCAGTACTGAAATTTCCCAATTAGTTCTTGCGATTGCCAAGATGGAAAATCCAGAATTTGGAACAACTGTTGTCCCAACAACAATGACATCGGGATCCACCACAAATACTGTGCCCGCGTTAGCTTCTGTAGATGTTGATGTGCGTTCCTTTCAAGCTGCTGAATTAACGCGGATTTCAAATTCCCTTAATTCGCTACAACCCCAGAATCCAGAAGCAAAAATTACTGTCACGGGTCAGATTAACCGTCCACCTCTTGAATTAACTTCAACGAAATCATTATTTGAGCGAGCCCAAAAAGTAAATGCACAATTAGGAAGACCGACTTTGACTGGCGTATCTGTCGGAGGAGTAAGTGATGGAAACTTTGCTGCCGCCGCAGGCGCCCCAACTCTTGATGGTTTGGGTGCAATTGGTGGTGGAGCCCACGCTCGAGGAGAATGGGTCAAAGCAGATTCAATTGACTCTCAAATTACCTTTATAAATGCACTGATTACTGATCTTATTGAGAGGCCTTGATAATGAGCGATGGTCCACTAATTGTTCAGAGCGATAAAACCCTTCTGCTAGAAATTGACCATTTGTTGGCTGATGAGTGCCGAAAAGCCATTGCTCCATTTGCTGAACTAGAAAGATCACCAGAACACGTACATACATATAGATTGACTAATTTGGGACTTTGGAATGCGCGTGCTGCCGGTCATGATGCAGAAGCTGTAATTGATATTTTGTTGCGTTATTCCCGGTACTCAGTCCCACATGCACTGCTTGTCGATATTGCAGAAACAATGGACCGCTACGGAAGACTCCGGCTTGAGGCGCATCCAGTTCATGGCTTAATTCTGACCTCCACTGATGCAGCAGTTTTAGAAGAAGTATTACGAGCCAAAAAAATAGCACCGATGTTTGGGCCACGGATTGATCCCGAAACTGTCGTAGTTTTTGCAAGTGAGCGCGGACGTCTAAAGCAAAGTTTGTTGCGTCTAGGTTGGCCAGCAGAAGATATGGCTGGTTATGTAGATGGTGAAGCACATCCAATCTCACTAGTAGAAAAAGATTGGAAGTTGCGTACCTATCAAAAAATGGCTGCTGAAGGTTTTTGGCATGGAGGTTCAGGTGTAATTGTTTTGCCTTGTGGTGCTGGAAAAACCATGGTGGGCGCTGCGGCTATGGCACTCGCTAAAGCAACAACATTAATTTTGGTCACAAATACTGTTGCAGCTAGACAATGGCGGAATGAATTACTTCTTAAAACATCTCTAACTGAGGATGAGATCGGCGAATATTCAGGCACTAAAAAAGAAATTAAGCCAGTAACCATTGCTACTTACCAAGTGTTAACAACTAAAAAAGGTGGCGTATACGCACATCTAGATTTATTTGATTCTCATGACTGGGGTTTAATTATTTATGATGAAGTTCACTTGCTCCCAGCTCCTGTCTTTAGATTTACTGCTGATATTCAATCCCGCAGGCGCCTTGGCTTAACTGCGACACTTGTTCGTGAAGATGGCATGGAGGGTGAAGTCTTTTCACTAATTGGTCCAAAACGATATGACGTTCCGTGGAAAGAAATTGAAGCACAAGGTTATATCGCCCCTGCAGAATGTATTGAAGTTCGCGTGAATTTAACTGATGCCGAAAGACTTCTTTATGCGACTGCCGAACCAGAGCATCGTTACCGAACATGTGCTACAACTTTGACCAAAACTAATGTTGCAAAATTTATTGCTGGTAAACACCAAGGTGAACAAGTATTAGTGATTGGTCAGTATCTCGATCAACTAGCAAAACTTGGTGAAACTCTAGGTGCTCCTATTATTACCGGTGACACTCCGATTAAAGAACGCGAATCTTTATTTCAACTATTTAGAGAGGGAGAAATAACTACTTTGGTTGTCTCCAAAGTGGCAAACTTCTCTATCGATCTACCTGAAGCCACAATTGCGATTCAGATATCTGGCGCTTTTGGATCACGCCAAGAAGAGGCTCAGCGGTTAGGCAGAATTCTTCGACCTAAAGCTGATGGGCGAGGTGCGCGTTTTTATACGTTAGTTGCACGGGACACTATCGATCAAGATTTTGCGCAGAACAGACAAAGATTTTTGACTGAACAAGGTTATTCATATCAAATTATTGATGCAGACGATATTCTCTCGGGTGATAATAAATTAGGAAGTTAACGCTTTCCTAAATCTTGTTTCATTAAGTCTAAAAAAATCATGAATCTGGCCGTCTATCAAGATGACCGGAACTTGCTCCCCGTATTTCTCTTCTAACTCTATATTTTTATCAACATAAATTATTTCAATTGTGAAATCAAGATCACTTTGGATTTGGACAACTTCGTCTCTCATTACATGACAAAGATGACATCCATGCCGAGAGTAAATCGTGACTTTGGCTTTCATTTGCTCGAAATTATCCGATCTAGCAACTCCTGTAAAACAAAGGTCAACTCTGTTTTTGCTTTAGTTGAGTTTTCTTCAAAATCTTTCAGGAACTTCTCAATAGCACCTTCTGAGATCGGTCCAATTAGCGGACCGTATTTGTGGGCAAAATTTTGTTGGATAAAATCACCAAGCGCTCGAGCCAAGTCACTGCGTAAATCTGCTAATTCTGGTTCTTTACTCTGATTCTTTTGCTCTTTGGCCGCCCGATTAATTCCTGCGCTAGCCAATTCTTCCGAATTCACTTCGAGCTCCTCTTGAGTCCAATAAAACTGCTACGGTTTTTCCATGAAGCGGGGTAAATCGATAACTGTAATTGTAGGGCTGCTCGCAGCCTTGCTGCTACCTCTGGCTCCAAACGCTTCGGCTTTAACGCCTGAATCAATAATTGCACCGTTGCAAGTTGCGTATGCCGGTGCTACGACAAAGGTAACGCCAACTTATATTCCTTTTAATGATGCAAATTTAGATCCTAAATCTAAATTTGAAGTGAATTTTCTCACCGAATCTCGAACACCTTGGCCAGAACCAGCGAAAAAAGCATTTTTACGCGCAGCACAAATCTGGTCATACCTTTTTGAATCCAGTGTCACTATCAATGTTGATGCTTACTGGTCACCACTTGATCGAGGAATACTTGGAAATGCCAGACCTGGTGGACCTAAGGGAGGTGGATATTTCAAAGATTTCCCTGGTGCACCAGAAAAAAATCTTTGGTACCCAGCCGCACTTGCTAATTCATTGGCTAGCGATAAAAAAGACCAAGATGAATTAAATGCTGAAATAACGGCACGTTTTAATTCAAATCCATCCAACGTAAATTGGTATTACGGTACAGATGGGAAAAATGCTGTTGGCCAATTTGATTTTTTAAGTGCCGTTCTCCACGAATTAGGGCATGGCCTTGGAATTATCTCAACAGAGACATTTAATGATCGGTTTCAAACTTTTGCAAATGATTCTCCCAGCATCTTCGCAGGATTTGTTGCCAACGAGGCGGGTCGCCGATTATCTGACCTTTCCGCAACTCTTCCTGAATTCTCAACCTATGTAACCTCTCCGCTTTATTGGGTTGGCTCGCAAGGAGTAGCGGCGAATAATGGTATTAAGCCAAAACTATTTGCACCTGGTGAATACAAATCAGGATCTTCCGTTAGCCATTTAGATGATGAGTTATTTCCAAAAAGTGCTATCAATGGATTAATGAGCTCGACTATAGATATGCAACAGGCGATTCATGATCCGGGTCCAGTCGTAATTGGAATGCTAAAAGATATGCGCGGGAAAACTCCAACTACAAGAATCAGCGAAATACGAAACCTTCATACAATTTCTGGAAACAAATCAATTACGCTCTCTTTCGATCCACCTGAAGAAGCAATTAGACAAGAAATCACTTCTTATCAAATAAAAGTTTATCCTGGTAATCAAATTATTACTACAACTAAATCTCCAGTTACGATTCCCCAACTATCTGCTGGTCTCCCTTACTACTTTGGAGTAATTGCAATTTCAAATGGCTTTCAAAGTAAAGAATCCATTTCTTCGGTAGTTGTTCCGGAAAATACCTGGGCCAGTAAAGTTCTCGATCCAAATTCAGATGCGCAATTTACTGTCAGCACCATTTATAGGGGAAAGCAAACACTCATTTACACTGATTCTAAAAGTGGATACTTAATTATGAATCAATTTGATGGAAAACTCTGGAAACGACAAATCGTAGATGGAGATTTCACTAAATCAGGTAAGCGAAATAACAATCTAAGTGGAAGGCTTTCTGTCTGTAAAACAAACCCTGGGAAAAAAGAGAAGTTGCATATTTTTTATACAGATACTGTTGAAAAAGATTTACTTCATGCAAACTATGATGGTAAAAAATGGAGTTATGAAACAGTTGATGGTAACGGGCCAGTAATCCAAGATTACCGAGAATCTATTCGCACCAAGACTGCAAGTAATGTCAATGTCTCCAACGCCTGTGCATCGACCACTCAAGGCTTGCAAGTATTTTATCGAGATGACTCGCAAGGAATTTTACTTGGTGCAACGCAGATTAAATCTGGCTGGAGTTATGAAATTGTTGATGGAGATAAAATCACCGGTGGCCGAACCGAAGGCGATGTAGCATTTCATCTTGCGGCTGTATCTACTGGAAAGAAAATTCATCTACTTTATGACTCTGTTCTAGCCGCTCCAGAAAAGAAACCGATCCAAGGTGATATTCGATACGCGACTAGAAGTACTGTTTCACCACTAGATTGGCAATTTACGACGGTTGAAGCAGGAAAACGTGAAATACCTGTTGCTGGTTTTGATTTAGACCTAGCTGTGGATGGTTCTGCAATTCGCGCAATTTGGTATGCATCATCTTCTGCGACTATTTCGAAAGCTGATCGCATTCATTGGACTGATTTAACTTTTCCCGGGAGTATTTCTGAGTTTGTTCCTACATCAACTCCAGTCTCACCTATTGCTTTAAATGGAAAGAGCATAATTTATGGATGTGAAGATCGACTTTGTTCTCTGGATTTAGTTACTAAAAAAAGTACTTTGGCAAATGACACTGCAATTGATAAAAGCAATTCAATATCATGGACAAAAATTAAGAGCAGAGATTACGCTTTTGTAAATGTCAATGGAAAAGCCACTTTACTTACTAAGCCGCTGAGTTAATTTTGTTGCTAGGTTTATTTAGCGTTACGTCTTTGAATTCTGGTGCGCTTTAGTAACTTTTTGTGCTTCTTCTTAGCCATTCTTTTGCGACGCTTTTTGATTACTGAACCCACAAATCACTCCCTTAGAAACTTACCTCACCTACCGCTTGACGAATTTTAAGTAGGGTCAGAGATTACCCTGTTAAGGGAAGAGTTCTAAATTGAGGAGCAACTCCCCAAAAGCCCCAAACCCCTAAAACGGGAACTGGGCTAAGGAAAAGGTTCCATCACTAGCCAGAGTCGCCACGCAGCTACCAAGGCCTGACTGAGATCTTAAGCCGATGATTTCAGCACTGAGTGGAATTCGCCCACCTAATGTTGGCTCACCTTTTTTATCAAATTTGTACACCACCAAATCTCCCGCTTTGGATTTTAGGAGTGAGTTACTTTGAGTGGTTAGGACAGCAACAACAGACGAATTGTTTATGGCAGCTGATGCTCCCGCGTATCTCTTGCTCCACAGAACCGAACCAGTACTTGAGAATTGAGAAATAACACCTTCATTTAATCTTTTAGTTTTTGAGGTGCCACCTACTGTTAAATTGCCTGCAGCACTTTTCCAAGAACGAGTGGCGCCTATGCCACTGCTTCTTAAAATTTTCAAGATTTTTCCATCTGAAGGTGAAACATTGAGAATAACTCCATCCACTTTCCCTACAACAGACTTTTTCGCAAGCACTTCTGCGCTATTGCCCGCCAAGGTTAGGGTTTTATCCTTATTCAAAACTCCAGAATTTAATGTAGTTGCAGATTTTCCAAAATAATATTTTTGTCCAAATTCACCTGTGCTGGAAAGTGATTGCAGGAAAGAACGCTCACCACCAGATTTTGTAATCTCAATTCCAATCAAAAAAACTCCTGAACTATCCGGAATAATCGCAGTTACATAACCATAATTTTTCAAAGCAGCGACAAATCTATTGTTGAGTGTTCCGTTCTTATCTATCTGCGCAACAGTTATAAACTTTAAATCTTTCCTGATTGGTTTCACTGTTTGCGCAGTGACCGAATCTGGGTTAAAGGTCTGTACGGTTGGCGTTTGGCTAGGTTGAGTTTGAACAGCGGATGTAGAACTCTCAGGAGCCGTTACGGCCGTTGGATTTTTATCACTTTGTGCCAAACCTGCAATCCAAATCTGCTCTTTTGAATCCACTGCAATTGCTGTTGCTACATCATCCTCCGTTGTTCCGATTCGAAGTGACCATACATTTGCTCCTGAAGAATCAAAGGCACCAACCCATGAATCAAGGCCACCTGAAGGAGTTAAAGGGTCTGGTTGATTCAAAGGAGTGGTGCCAAGGAAATCTCCTACAACATTGCCAGCAACAATCCAATTCTTTTTAGTTGAAGTTATCCCGATGATCTCGTCATTTTCGTTACCAGAAATTGTTGTGCTTAAAAATGGAACCACAATTTTTGGAGAAAAAGGCGCTGCTTGAGCACTTGGAGCAAATATCAGTGAAAAAGCTACCGCTACAAAAAGTGCTCGTGCCAGCTTTACTCACCCCTGAGCTAATTCGCGTGAACGATCACGCGCTGCCAAAAGTGCTGCACTGAATATCTCCTCTATTCCACTTTCATTTAAACTCTTAAGTGCAGCGGCAGTTGTGCCATTAGGACTAGTGACATTTTCCCGCAAGGTAGATGGTGTTTTCCCTGAATCACGCAACATCGTTGCAGCACCATAAATAGTTTGAATACTCAGTTGATGCGAATCCTCAGGTGTGAGACCTAACTCAATTCCAGCCGCCACCATTGCTTCAACAATCCGAAAGAAGTAAGCCGGGCCTGATCCACTCACTGCCGTTACCGCATCTTGCAAATCTTCTTCAACACGAATTACTTTGCCAGTTCCATTTAGTAATTTTTTGGCGAGCGCTAAATCTTTTTCACTGCAATTTGTTCCTCCAGAAATAGCTGCCATTCCTTCTCCAACTAACGCTGGAGTGTTTGGCATCACTCTGATAACTGGAACCCGCTTGCCTTTGAGTCCAGCTTCGATACCGGCGATTTTCTTACCTGCTGCCAGACTAATAAGTACAGTCTCTGTAGTGATGTGATCTGAGATTTCGGCAATGCTCGCCGCCAAATCTTGCGGCTTAACGATTAAGAAGATTGCGGCAAATCCCGAAAGTGCTTCTAAATTTGGGAGCTCGCTGACCCCATATTGCGCACAGATCTCAACACTTCGATCTTTCCGTTTTTCTAATATGGAAATGGAACCGGAGTTGGTCCCTGATTTTATGAGTCCGGCGATAATCGCCTCTCCCATTGCCCCAGCACCGATGATCAATACCTGGCTCATGAGGTAGAGCCTACAACGCGAAGATCTCGCTAGGTCGTTAAGCCAACCAAAAGCAGCACCTCATCACTTCTTAGCGATGTAACAACTTCCTTAAAAAGCCTCTACCCTTGTGCCTTATGCCTGAGGTAGTAATTGATTTCCCACGCGACTGGGTCGAATTTGATAATCCCGCAGATCCATTTGGTGAGCGTTTTCGTTGTGATTTAACTTGGCTGACCTCTAATTGGACCTGCATTTATGGCAATGGCTGCAAGGGAATTTATGCCGACCGTCCAAATGATGGTTGCTGTTCTGAAGGTGCTCTTTATTCAAACAAAAAAGATGAAGAGCGTGTTCTAAAATTTGCCAAGAAATTAAAGAAGTCTCAATGGCAATACTTTGACAAGGCCCAACCTAAGAAAAAAGGTGGGAAGTTAAAAATTTCTGAGGTAGATGAAGACGGGGATCGTAAAACTCGAAAAGTAGACAACGGTTGCATTTTCTTAAACCGAAAAGGTCATACGGCTGAAGGTTTTACCGGTGATTTTGGTTGTGTTTTGCACCATCTTGCCCAAAGTGAAGGTGTCCATTTTGTTAAGACAAAGCCTGATGTGTGTTGGCAATTACCAATTCGCCGGAGTTTTGAAAAAGTAGATCTCGGCGATGATGTTGAAGTATCAATCACAGTAATTGGCGAATACGAAAGTCGAGGATGGGGACCTGGTGGTGAAGATTTCCACTGGTATTGCACCAGCAACTCTGATGCTCATGTTGGCAAAGAGCCGGTCTACATCTCAAATGAAGCAGAACTAACTGAATTGATGGGCAAAAAAGCCTATGCTGAATTGAAGCAAATTTGCGATGCTCGAATGGAAATCAAGCGAGCTGCATCCCCGAAGTTATTACCCTTCCTTCTTGAGCATCCGGCTACAACTCTGGCTCGCAAAGAGGCCGCCGCAAGGAGTGAATAGCAAAAGGTCAGTTGTAAGTCGTACTCTTAGAACATGGCAAAAGCATCGCTCAAAGAGCCCTTCCGCTGTTCAGAATGCGGTTGGAGCACCTCTAAGTGGGTAGGTCGATGTGGTGAGTGTCAGGCGTGGGGCAGCATTGATGAGGGAACTCGCAAACTTAATGTTGTAGCCGCAGGAGCGGTCACTGCGACCGCGCGCCCAATTGGTGAAGTTGATTTAGCAGCGGCACAATCTCGATCAAGTGGTGTCGCGGAGTTAGATCGAACACTTGGTGGTGGATTAGTTCCTGGTGCGGTTGTCTTACTTGCTGGAGAACCCGGTGTTGGAAAATCTACTTTGCTATTAACAGTTGCGGCCGAGAGTGCACGTACCGGATTAACTGCACTTTATGTAACAGGTGAAGAATCTACCGCGCAAGTTAGATTGCGTGCTGAACGCCTTTCTGCGATTCATCCATCTCTTTGGTTAGCTGCTGAAAATGAATTGAGTGCAGTTGTTGCGCACATTGATGCCGTCAAACCAGATTTGCTAATTATTGATTCAATCCAAACGATGGCTAGTGCTGCTGTTGAAGGATCCCCTGGTGGTGTTACGCAGGTGCGCGAAGTTGCAAATACTGCAATTCGAATCGCGAAAGATCGTGGAATAACCGTAATTTTAGTTGGTCACGTTACAAAAGATGGGTCAATAGCTGGTCCAAGATTATTGGAACATTTGGTAGATGTGGTCTTGAACTTTGAAGGTGACCGACATTCACGGTTGCGTTTAGTTAGATCAATAAAAAATCGATTTGGTGCAACTGATGAAGTTGGATGTTTTGATTTACATGATGGTGGGATTTCAGGTGTTACTGATCCAAGTGGACTTTTCACGACTCGTCACGCCGAACCGGTTCCTGGCACTTGCGTAACAGTTGCACTTGAGGGGAGACGGGCCCTAGTTGCTGAAATTCAGGCTTTGGTTGGAGTTGAAAAAGATCGCGACTACGGAAACGCTCGTCGAGTCACAAGTGGACTAGACAGTGCTCGAACCGCCATGACCCTGGCAGTTCTCGAGTTGCGAGCAAATACCAAATTAGCCGGCCGAGATGTTTATGTGGCAACTGTTGGTGGAATGAAATTAACTGAGCCAGCCGCCGATCTTGCTGCAGCACTTGCAGTTGCATCTGCAGCAGTTGGATTAGCACTGCCTGCAGATTTAATTGCGATTGGCGAGGTTGGTCTTGCTGGAGAAATTAGAAAAGTAACCGGTGGTCAACAAAGAGTAGTAGAAGCTGCTCGGCTTGGATTCAAACGTGCACTGGTCCCTGCAGGTAGTGATATCAAAGTTTCTGGAATTGAAATTGTTGAAGTACATCGGATTTCACAAGCTCTAGAAAAAGTAAAACTCTTAGAACGTTAAGAAGAAATGATGTATTCACCGCTGATCTTCACTGGAAGTTCAGTTAACGGAGTCCGAGTGGGTCCACCAATGGCTTTTCCTTTTTGCAGTGGATCAAATCTTGCACCGTGACAAGGACAAATCAATTCTTTGCTTGCACTGTCATAATCGACAGAGCATCCTTCATGTGTGCACACGGCCGAAAATGCACAAACTGCATCGATATCTGTGCGAATTAAAATCCCTGGGTCACCCGATTCAAGTTTAATCTGCAACGCACTTCCTACATTTAAATCCGTAATCGCCGCAATTGCATTATCCGGAGCTCCGTCACCTTTTTTTGTAACAATTTTTGCTGCCGAGGATGCGATTCTTGGTGGCCTGGCAAAGAAATTGCCCAATGCAGCCAATGCGATTGAGAGTGCACCCACAACACCAATCCCTATTGCACCCCTTCGATCAACATTTAAAACTCTTGAAACTGTGCGTTTTCTTGGCATAACTGACAATGCAAAAACCAACCACATAATTAAGTAAGCAGTGTTTGAGGCTAAGAAATAAGGCGTTACATAGAATGAGGATGAAAGCCAAAGGGATGCCGAAAGTCCAGCACCAGCAATGGCTGCTAAAAAGGGTAAGACTCCGAAAAGAGTCGCTAGGCCAATTGCAATTTCGCCAACCATAGTTCCAACACCAACCAGAGTTGCGTGTTCAACCATCTTATTTAACAAAGGTGAGATTGGAGATTGTTGAGCAAATCCAGCAAGCTGCTTACCAATATAGGTAGTGGCTTCTGGATTTAGAAATCCTCCGTCAAGGGCTTTATCTAGACCAGCGTAAGTAAAGGTAATCCCCAGCCAAAGACGCAGTAAGCGCACACTCCAACTCTGGTGCGTCCAACTTTTGATTGTCCCTTTGAAAAATACTTGAACGCTAGTCATTATTCTCCTTAAATAGGTGGGTCAAATATAAACAAAGTTCCCGAGAAACCACCGTCAACTGGTATCGCGATACCAGTGACAAAATCTGAGGCTGCACTTCCTAAAAATGCGGCCACACCTTCAAAATCTGATTCCATCCCCCACCTATTTGCGGGAGTTCTCTGCATTACTTGTTGTTCAAGGCCAGGGATCGAACGCGATTGAGTTGTCATTTCAGTTTTGACCCATCCCGGAAGTATTGCATTTACTTGAATATTATCTGCACCCCATGAAACTGCTAAAGATTTAGCCAATTGGACTACCGCTCCTTTGGTCGCGGCATATGCAGGAGTTATCCCAAATCCAAAAATACTTGTCATCGAGCCAATTGTGATTATTTTTCCGCCGCCACGCTTTTTCATTTCTGGATAGACAGCTTGGCAGCACTCAAAAACTGCAGTTAAGTTTGTGTCTAAAACATCTTTCCAATCTGATTTAGAAAAGTCTTGTGGCTTTTTACGAATATTTATTCCAGCATTTGCCACCAAAATATCGATTGAACCAAGTTGCGCCACAGTACCAATTACGGCTTGATCAATATCTTCTCGATTATTTACATCTACCTTGAATGCGACTGCTCGGATTCCAAGTGACTCAAGCTCGGCTACCGCTTTCGCACTCTTTTCAATGTTGCGCGACCAGATCGCAACATTCGCCCCAGATTTTGCAAACCCTCGCGCGAAACCAAGTCCAATGCCACCATTCCCGCCAGTTACTACCGCAACTTTGCCATGTAGATCAAAAGCGGATGAGGACATATGCGGAGCTTAAACCGCTGGTGTTTCGGCCAAATCCTCAGGAGTGTTTGGTGTCGAACTCTTTGGCTCACCAGTAAAAGTGAACTTGGCGTCAACTCCTTCGCCTTCAGTATCCACAACGATAATTTCACCGGCTTTTAGTTCGCCAAATAAAATCTTCTCAGAAAGAATATCTTCGATCTCACGTTGAATGGTGCGACGAAGCGGACGAGCTCCCATTACTGGGTCATAACCGCGAGAAGCTAGTAACTCCTTAGCGGAAGGCTTTAACTCGATGCCCATATCTTTAGATTTCAAGCGCTCATCAAGCAATGCAATCATCAAATCGACAATTTGAACGATTTCTTTTTCTGTCAATTGATGGAAGACGACAATTTCATCAATGCGGTTTAAAAATTCAGGACGGAAGTGAGCTTTAAGTTCATCCGTGACTTTATTACGCATCCGCTCGTATGAAGTTTGTGAATCACCACTATTAGCAAACCCAAGTCCGGCACCCTTCGAGATGTCACGGGTTCCTAGGTTTGTAGTCATGATGATTACGGTATTTTTGAAATCTACAACACGACCTTGAGCATCTGTTAAGCGCCCATCTTCAAGAACTTGAAGCAAGGAGTTGAAGATATCTGGATGCGCTTTTTCAATCTCATCAAAGAGCACAACAGAGAATGGACGGCGTCGAACTTTCTCGGTGAGTTGTCCGCCCTCGTCATAACCAACATATCCTGGAGGTGAACCAAACAATCTCGAAACTGTATGGCGTTCTGCGTACTCACTCATATCAAGTTGAATAAGTGCATCAGCATCACCAAATAAGAAACTTGCTAAGGTGCGAGAAAGTTCGGTTTTACCAACACCAGATGGACCAGCGAAGA
>SYCR01000026.1:0-34866 GCA_005786885.1 Actinomycetota bacterium
CCGCTCATGAATCACCTTTAGCAAGAAATCGGGCACTCATCGCTTCGCCATGTGCTGGAAGATCCTCAGAGTTTGCCAAAGTGATTACATTTTCAGCAATTTCGGTAAATGCCTTTTCGTTGTACTCTACAAAGTGAATGCCTCGCAAAAATGTTTGAACAGATAAGCCACTTGAGTGACAAGCACATCCCCCGGTAGGTAATACGTGGTTAGAGCCTGCGGAGTAATCACCTAATGAAACAGGGGTATACGGACCGATGAAAACTGCGCCAGCATTACGCACTGATTTAGCAACATTCACCGCATCATTTGTTTGGATTTCTAGGTGCTCGGCTCCATATGCATTTACAACAGCTAGTCCATCTTCAAGATTTTTGACAATCACAATTGCAGATTGAATTCCACGGAGCGCTGTGCGTATTCGTGCGCTGTGTTTCGTTTTATTAACGCGTGGCTCGAGTGCGATCTCAACATCATCAGCAAGTTTCACGCTAGTGGTTACTAAAACCGCTGCAGCGATCGTGTCGTGCTCTGCTTGACTGATTAAATCTGCAGCAACGTTTTCTGCTTTAGCGGATTCATCTGCAAGAACCATAATTTCAGTCGGTCCCGCTTCGGAATCTATTCCGATTACACCGCGCAATGCTCTCTTGGCTGCTGCAACATAAATATTTCCAGGACCCGTAACAATATCTACAGCCTCACAACCAGCACCATAAGCAAACATTCCAATTGCTTGTGCTCCACCAACTGAATAAATCTCATCAACACCCAAAAGTGCACAAGTTGCCAAAATTGTTGGGTGTGGGTAACCACCAAAATCTTTTTGGGGAGGTGATGCAACCGCGAAAGATTTAACTCCTGCGATTTTCGCTGGAATTACATTCATCATCACACTACTTGGATAAACGGCTTTACCGCCGGGAACATAAAGTCCAACTCGATCTACTGGAATCCAACGTTCAACCACATAACCACCAGGAACAACATCTGTGTGTTTCTCAGAACGAGTTTGATCTCTGTGGACTTTTTCAATTCGTTTGATAGCTTCAAGTAATGCTGCCTTGATTTTGGGATCCAACTCATCAAGAGCCTTTTGAATAACCGTCGCTGGAACTCGTAATTGCGGAATATCTACGCCATCAATTTCAGCGGTAATGGCGATGACTGCCTTTTCGCCCTCTTTTTTAATTCTTGCCAGTAACGGCTTCACCGTCACAAGAGCGGCCTCTATATCCATCTCGGCTCTGGGCAAAAGATTGCGAAGATTGGCCCTACTGAAATCTTGGTTCCCAGTTAGATCAATTCTGCGGATCAATCGATCTACCGGTGTGCTCACCTGCGTACTCTACCGAACCAATTCGCTTGGAGGCCGGAGCAATTAATGAATTGCTAAACCAGACATGCGGGCCCTAATAGTGCTTTTAGATCAGCACTCAAACTCGGTGAAACGCTCACCCGCAAGCCGTCGTCGATCTTCATGACAGTGCTACTCGTTGGGCTATCAAGCCGGAGGTGGACTTCAGTCGCACCTGGGTGAGAACGCAAAACTTCTTTCATGCGATCGATAATAGGCGGGGTGCACCTTGCGAACGGGAGCGAAACAATCAGTGGTCCGCGACGTTCTTGCGACAAATCTGGAAGTGATAAATCCAAGGCCATAATTCGAGGTGTGTCTTCGCGTCGATCTACTCGGCCCCTAACGATCACAACTACATCTTCCGAAAGTGCAGTTGCGTGTTGAGAATAAGTGTTTGAAAAGAACATCACATCAATAGCGCCAGCTAAATCTTCGATGGTAACGATTGCCCAAGAATCTCCAGCTTTAGTAACTTTTCGTTGAATTGAAGTTACCAATCCGCCGATAGTCACGATGTCGTCATGACCAACTTCATCACCTGAAATTTCACTGATTGGGCGATCAACTAGTGCCGCCAATGTGGATTCAATTCCAAGTAAAGGATGGTCAGAAACATAAAGTCCAAGCATTTCTCGCTCATGTGCAAGAAGTGTTGATTTATCCCACTCTTCAATCGGATACTTCATTTCCAGTCCAGTAACTTCATCGCCTGTACTTGAACCAAATAAGTCGTACTGACCAAGTGCCTCTGCGCGCTTTGCTTCAATGACACTGTCTAGTGCCTCTAGGTAGATTGCCATTAAGCCACGACGCGTATGGCCGAGTGAGTCAAATGCTCCAGCTTTGATTAGAGATTCAATAGTTTTTTTGTTGCAAACATTTCCATCTACTTTGGCTAGGAAATCATCAAATGAAGTGAATTTGCCTTTTTTTATCCGAGTTGCTGCAATAGATGCGACCACTCCTTCGCCCACATTTCTTACTGCCGCTAATCCAAAACGGATATCAACTCCACGAGGCGTGTAGTCGGCATCAGATTCATTTACATCCGGCGCCAATACTTTAATTCCCATCCGTCGTGATTCATTCAAGTAAAGAGCGCTCTTATCTTTGTCATCCCCAACACTTGTTAAGAGAGCTGCCATGTACTCTGCCGGATAATTAGCTTTCAGATATCCAGTCCAATAAGAAACCATTCCATATCCAGCGCTATGTGCACGGTTAAATGCATAGTCGGAGAATGGCACCAAAATCTCCCAAAGCATTTCAATTGACTGATCTGAGTAACCACGCTCGCGCATTCCAGCTTGGAATGGAATGTATTCCTTATCTAGAATCTCCTTCTTTTTCTTTCCCATCGCCCTACGAAGAAGATCCGCACCACCAAGTGAGAATCCAGCTAATTTTTGAGCAATCGCCATGACCTGTTCTTGGTAAACAATTAACCCGTAGGTATCACCCAAAATCTCTTCTAGTGGTTCGGCAAGTTCGCGGTGAATTGCTGAAACCGGTTTTCTTTTATTTTTCCGATCTGCATAATCATTGTGCGCATTGGCGCCCATCGGACCAGGTCGATACAGCGCAATTACAGCTGAGATGTCCTCAAATGAATCTGGGGCAAGTGAGCGAAGCAACGACCTCATGGGCCCACCGTCGAGTTGGAATACTCCAAGGGTTTCACCGCGAGCCAACATTTCGAAAGTCTTTTTATTATCCAAAGGCAATTCTTCTAATTTAAATACTTCATCTCTGTTCGACTTAATATTTCTCAGGCAATCATCAAGCACGGTTAAGTTTCTTAATCCCAAGAAATCCATTTTGAGCAATCCGAGGGCTTCACAAGCACCCATATCAAATTGAGTAATAATGGATCCATCAGCTTCACGTCTTTGAATTGGAATAACATCAAGCAGCGGCTCTTTACTTAAAATTACGCCAGCTGCGTGAACTCCCCATTGCCGCTTTAAACCTTCAAGTCCTTTTGCAGTGTCTATCACGCGTTTTATATCTGGATCTGCATCATATAGAGCACGCACTTCGCCGGCTTCAATATATCTATCATCATCTGGGTTGAAGACTCCAACTAGTGAGATCTCTTTACCCATTACCGCTGCAGGAAGTGCTTTTGTTACCCGCTCACCGATTGCATATGGATAACCCAATACCCGTGTGGCATCTTTAATAGATTGCTTAGCCTTAATAGTTCCATAAGTAATAATCTGTGCAACTCGTTCTTCGCCGTACTTTTCAGTTGCGTACCTAATCATTTCGCTGCGATGTCGCTCATCGAAATCTAAATCAATATCAGGCATAGAGATACGTTCTGGATTTAGGAATCGCTCAAAAAGTAAGCCATGTTTAATCGGATCAAGTCCAGTTATCTCAAGCGCATAAGCAACAACAGAGCCGGCTGCCGATCCACGGCCAGGGCCAACTCGAATTCCCCGTTCGTGGGCATGTCGAACTAAATCTGCAACCACTAAAAAGTATCCCGGAAATCCCATTTGGCACATGACTGAAACTTCAAACTCGGCTCTTGCCCTATGTTCTTCTGGAACTCCGCCAGGGAAACGAATCAATAAGCCACGTGCTACTTCTTTAGCTAACCAGGACTCTTCTGTTTCCCCTTTTGGTACTGGGAACTGAGGCAAAAGATTTTCACCTTCACGGAAAGTTATTGCACAACGTTCAGCAATTAGTAAAGTGTTGTCACAAGATTCCGGAATTTCTTTAAACAATTTACGCATTTGTGCAGCTGTCTTTAAATAAAATTCGCCATTTTCGAATTTAAATCTCTTTGGATCAGCTAGTGTCGAACCTGACTGGACGCATAACAATGCGTCATGTGCCACGCTATCTTTTTCATAGGTGTAGTGAAGGTCATTAGTGGCCAACAATGGCAATTTCAAATCTTTTGACAATTTTATTAAATCTTCGCGTACTCGATTTTCAATGGAGATACCGTGATCCATTAATTCAAGAAAATAATTCTCTTTTCCAAATATATCTTGATAATCTGCAGCTGCCCTCTTGGCTTCGGCATATGCGCCCATTCTTAAACGCGTTTGAATTTCACCACCGGGACAACCTGTAGTGGCAATCAGCCCTGTTGAATATTGTGAAAGTAATTCGCGGTCCATTCGAGGTTTGTAGTAATAGCCTTCGAGGGATGCAAGTGAAGATAATCTAAACAAATTATGTAGACCCACATTATTTTCGGCCAAAATTGTCATATGGGTATAAGCGCCACCACCCGAAACATCATCTTCTCCACCTTCGGCCCACTTAACACGTTTGCGTTCATGACGTGATCCCGGTGCAACGTATGCCTCTATGCCGATGATTGGTTTAACTCCGGCATTTTGTGCCTCTTTGTAAAATTCATAAGCGCCAAATAAATTCCCGTGGTCAGTTATGGCGATCGCCGGCGCCCCAGAAACCGCAACCTCTTTCACCAACTCTTTTACTCGGGCAGCTCCATCAAGCATTGAGTACTCGGTATGAACATGTAAATGCACAAATTGTTTTGAAGGGTCTACCAATTCAGAGTTTTCAGGCTGCTTTGCTGGAGTGCTCACGACGGTTGAGATTATCGCTTTGGCGTGCCGACAACCCGCAAAAGCCCAAGAGCGGCTTCCAAGTCGTCCGGATATTTAGAGGTAAAAGTGACTGATTCCCCGCTTGCTGGGTGAGTGAAATTCAACCGAACCGCGTGCAACCATTGCCTGGTCAATCCCAGTCTGCTCGCCAGAGTTGGATCTGCCCCGTACATCAGGTCCCCTACCAATGGATGTCGCAAAGCCGCGAAGTGAACTCTAATTTGGTGAGTGCGGCCAGTTTCTAATTCAATCTCTACAAGGGTTGCCCCAGGGAAGCCTTCGACAGTTTCATAATGAGTAATGCTGGGTTTTCCATCAGCAACAACTGCAAATTTGAATTCTTCGCGCGGATGGCGATTTATGGGTGCATCAATTGTTCCTCTAGAAGGATCTGGATGACCCTGAACAACGGCGTGATAAATTTTTGAAACTTCGCGAGCACGGAATTGTTCCTTGAGAGTTGAATAAGCATTCTCAGATTTTGCAACAACCATCAAGCCCGTTGTACCAACATCCAATCTGTGAACTATTCCTTGTCTTTCAGCCGGCCCTGAAGTTGAAAGCGCAACTCCTCGGCTGGCGAGCACACCAACAATTGTTGGCCCAGTCCATCCAACACTCGGATGAGCAGCAACGCCCATTGGTTTATCAATAATTAGTAGCTCGCTGTCCTCATAGATTATTTCAAGTTCTGGGACATCGGTAGCAATAATTTCAAGAGGTACTCGGACAACGGTACTAATAACAACTTCTATTAGATCTCCAGTACTTACCCGATGTGATTTATTTACTTCTCGACCATTAATGCTAATGGCGCCCTTTTCAGCCATTTCTGCAACCGCAGTTCGTGAGAACCCCAACATCCGAGCAACGGCGCTATCTAAACGCTCTCCATCAACACCTTCTGGAGCGCTGATACTTCTTACTTCTGTTTCACTCATCTTTAGATACGACCGTTCGAATTGGAACTTCGCGCCATGATAGGAAAATCATCAAAGCCATCGAGGTCACTATAAATGAATCTGCAATGTTGAATAACGGCCAATTGGGCAAGCTAATCCAATCGACAACGGCACCTTCCATGAATCCTGGCGCTCTAAACAATCGATCTGCCAAATTGCCACTAATCCCACCTGCTAGCGACCCAAACCCCAGCGCCCAAAGGGGATGTGAAATTTTTGGTGCGTACCAAATGATTGCCGTAAGTGCACCAATCGCAAGAATTGTTAAAATAATTGTGAGATCAGCAAATGAACTGAAGGCAGCACCAGAATTACGGGTGAATTCAAGTCGTAGAAAATCTCCAACAATCGATCGAGACTCTTTACCTTCAAGTGTTTTAGTTGCCCAAACTTTAGTTGCTAAATCTAAGATAAAAATAAAAAGGGCAGTACCACTAACAATTTTTATCTTAGTATTGATTAACGTCTTTCCTCTTTTTGCTTGCAGATCATGCACAGTGTGGCACGAGGGAAAACCTGTAACCGCGCTTTACCAATTGGATTCCCACAATCTTCACACTTTCCATATGAGCCTGCAGTTATTCGATCAAGTGCATGTTCAGTTTGCATGACCATATCTCTAGCGTTGTATACAAGTGAAATTTCGTGTTCGCGTTCGAAAGTTTTCGCACCTGCATCGGCTTGGTCATCTCCGGCGCCATCGCCAGAGTCTTGCAACAAATCTTCAGCTTGTGCTTCGGCCAACTCCAATTCACGACGCAATCGAATTAACTCTTTCGACAGTTCGACCTTCATCTCTTTTAACTCTGGATTACTCCACGGTGCTTCTGTTGCTGCTGCAACAAGTGGGGTCGGAATATCGCGCAATGGCTTTAATGTTCCAGCTTTAGAAGTTCGTTTTTCAATTTTTGCTGGTGGTGGAAGAGTTAACCTTCTTTGAAATCCATCTGCGGCGGCTGTAGCTGCTGCATTTTTCGGCAAATTTTTGGGTGGCTCTACTACTGCTGGTACTGGATTCTCTTTTTTGGGAAAGGGCTTGCCCGGGGCTTTTACCGCTGCAGCCTTTTTCACCGGTGTGGGTACTGCCTTTTTAACTGGCCTGGCGGGGGCCTTTTTAGCAGGAGTTTTTTTGGCGGGGGCCTTTTTAGCAGGAGCTTTTTTGGCGGGGGCCTTTTTAGCAGGAGCTTTTTTGGCGGGGGCCTTTTTCACTTGTTTGGCTGGGGCCTTTTTTACAGCTGATTTCGCTGATTTCACTGGCTTGCTCTTCTTATTTACGTGCTTATTTGTGCCCATGGCGGCACAGGTTAGTCCTGTCTGGGCTAATCAGCCATTACCAGCGGTTCGACTCGCTAGACTCCCCCCGATGCTGGCACTCACTAGCGTCAAGCGTGTTGATTAGGGCCATCACCCTGGGAGCGTTCGGAAGATTTATCAGTAAACTGAGGGAAAATTCCCAAGATTGCTGATGAGGTAGAACCGGTTGAGTTAAGTGGTTTTCTAACCTGCCCGAGGCGGTTAGCGAACAAGGTGGGTGGTACCGCGATCGCGAAAGTGAGCGCCCCTCCAGATAGATCGTGATTTAACTATCTTGGAGCTAGGAGCCTGATGAACGCGGAAAAAGGTAAATCTCTAGAAAGCCTTAATCTCACGAGCCAAGCGAGTTACACAGCCCTGTCTGCCCAAATTGATTTACCATCCATGGAACATCAAATTTTAGAATTTTGGCGTACCGGCGAAATTTTTGCGAAGAGCACTGCCGCCCGAGACATTCCTGGCGCTCGTGAATGGACTTTCTATGAAGGTCCACCAACGGCAAATGGTTTACCTGGAACTCATCACATTGAAGCTCGCGTATTTAAAGATCTCTTTCCACGCTTTCACACAATGAAAGGTGCATTTGTTCCGCGATTTGCTGGATGGGATTGCCACGGATTACCAGTCGAACTTGCTGTTGAAAAAGAATTAGGTTTCACCGGTAAATCAGATATCGAAAAATTTGGTGTGGCAGAATTTAATGAAAAATGTCGCACATCAGTGCAACGACATGTTGGTGCTTTTGTTGAGATGACCGAACGCATGGGATTCTGGGTTGATTTCGAAAAAGCATATTGGACGATGTCACCTGAATATATAGACAGTGTTTGGTGGTCGATCAGTGAGATTTGGAAAAAAGGACTTCTCGTGCAAGACCATCGTGTGGCTCCGTACTGTCCCCGCTGCGGAACCGGATTATCTGATCATGAACTTGCACAAGGCTATGAAACCATCACAGATCCATCAGTCTTTGCTGCCTTTCCAATTACTTCTGGCCACTTGGCAGAAATTGATGCCAAATTACTTGTTTGGACCACAACTCCTTGGACTTTGGTTTCAAATACCGCAATTGCAGTGCATCCAGAAGTTAAATACCTTGTTGCAAAAAATGAAGAAAATGAAATCTATGTAGTAGCAGAACCTCTAGTTAAAATTCTTGGCGACAATGTTCAAATCATTGAAGAAATTTCTGGAAAAGATTTAGAGCACACAAAATATCAGCGACCTTTTGATTTTGTTGAAATACCAGATGCTCATTTTGTGGTTCTGGCAGATTACGTGACCACCGAAGATGGAACTGGATTAGTTCATCAATCCCCTGCATTTGGCGCCGAAGATTTAATTGTTTGTCGCAAATATAATTTGCCAGTAATAAATCCAATTGCTGCGGACGGAAAATTCTTAAATGATGTCCCGCTTGTTGGAGGCATGTTTTTCAAAGATAGTGACAAAGTATTAGTAAAAGAGTTGAAAAAACTTGGAGTTCTCTACAAGCATCTTCAATATCAGCACTCTTATCCACATTGCTGGCGTTGCCACACTCCATTGATGTATTACGCACAACCATCTTGGTACATCAGGACTACTGTAATCAAGGAAGCGTTGATGCGTGAAAACGCAAACACTAATTGGCATCCAGAAACCATCAAAAGTGGTCGGTATGGCGATTGGCTAGAAAATAATATTGACTGGGCATTATCCAGAAATCGCTATTGGGGCACACCACTACCAATCTGGAGATGCGAAGAAGGTCATCTTGAATGCATTGGATCTCGAAAAGAGTTAAGCGCGCGAACTGGTAATGATTTGGATGCGTTAGATCCGCACCGACCATTTGTTGATGATATTTATTTTGACTGCCAAAAATGTGGTGGTGAAATGAAGCGAGTTCCAGAAGTGATCGACTGTTGGTATGACTCAGGCGCCATGCCATTTGCACAATTGGGTTACCCGCACAAGCCTGGCTCTGCAGAGGCTTTTGAAAAAACTTATCCAGCTGATTTTATTTGTGAGGCGATCGATCAGACTCGAGGTTGGTTCTACACAATGATGACTATTGGAACTCTGGTATTTGATAAATCCTCCTACAAAACTGTGCTCTGCCTTGGGCATATCTTGGATAAAGATGGTCGCAAAATGAGCAAGCATCTTGGGAATGTTTTAGAGCCAATGCCATTGATGGATAAACATGGAGCAGACGCTGTGCGTTGGTACATGCTCGCCGCCGGTTCACCTTGGGCATCTCGTCGCGTCGGTCATGATGCTATTTCTGATGTAGTCCGAAAGACTTTATTAACCTACTGGAATACTGTTTCATTCCTTACTCTTTATGGAAAAGCAGCAGATTTCAAACCAACAGGAATCTTAAATTCAGAAAATACTCTTGACCGTTGGATAATTTCACAACTTAATCACACCATTGATGAATGTGATCGCTCTTTCACAAATTTTGATTCACAAAGTGCTGGGCGTGCATTGGCCACATTTATTGATGAGTTATCAAATTGGTATGTAAGACGCTCTCGTCGCAGATTTTGGGGTGGTGACGTGCAAGCTTTAGAAACTTTGCACCATTGCATCAAGACACTTACTCTAATCATGGCGCCGATGGTTCCGTTTATAACTGAAAAAGTTTGGCAAGATGTGATCAAAGTTGTACAACCAGATGAGGTTGAGTCAGTTCACTTGGCAGATTGGCCAATCTTCAAGAAAGAAGCAGTTGACCTCGAGTTAGGTTATTCGGTTGCTGCAACTCGAAGATTAGTTGAACTTGGCAGAGCCGCACGTGCTGAGTCAGGTGTGAAAATTCGCCAACCTCTGGGTCGAGCACTCATCTCTGGATTTAGCAGGTTAAGTCACGAATTGCAAAGCGAAATTGCCGACGAGTTAAATGTTCATCGTATTGAAGATCTATCAAGTGCAGATGGTGAACTTGTTGATTATTCTATCAAGGCCAATTTCCGAACACTTGGCACTAAATATGGTGCAAATGTACAAGAGATTGCAACTGCTTTATCAAAACTAAATGCCGCTGAAATTGTGGCAAAGGTGCGAAGTGGTCTGCCACAGATGATCTCAAGTAATGATTTGAATTTTGAAGTTAATGAGGAGGATTTAATTATTACTGAAACGCCCAGAAGCGGCTGGGCTGTTGCTTCTCACGATGGTGAAAGTGTTGCTCTTGATTTAACAATTACATCCGAACTGCATCGTGAAGGTGTTATCCGCGAGATTATTAGAGCAATTCAAGAAGAACGTAAAAATGCTGGCTTTGATGTTTCAGATCGAATCAAATTGATCTGGAATGGCTCAGTAGAAGTGAGTAATGCCTTTGATAACGGAATCAAACTCATCTGCGACGAAGTTTTAGCTTTGGAAGTTGAAAAAGACTCTTCTTTGAATTTCGCTGATGGTGAGCTAGAACTTGGATTAAAACTATTGCGGTTATAGGAGAATTACTATCCGCATTAAAAGTTGAACGCCGAAAAAGAGCAAGATAAATGCGAGATCAATACTGATCGACCCTACGCGAAGGGGTGGTACAAATTGCCGCACAAATGCCAATGGTTTCTCGGTAACTGTAAATACAAATTCAGCAAATACTAAAGCTATGCCTTTTGGTTGCCAATTTCTGGCAAACATTTGGACATAATCTAAAACTAAGCGAGCGATTAAGGTAACGATAAATAATTGCAGGACTGTGTAAAGAATTAAGCCAAGCCCGCCCATCAGCTTTGATTAAAGAAGCTTGCCTCTGCGGCAGCCACCTTCTCTTCAGGCGAAACTTTTACATTTGGTGGTGATAGTAGGAATACGCTCTTGGTGACTTTCTCAATTACCCCACGATGGCCAAAAACTAAACCAGCTGCAAAATCAACTAATCGTTTTGCGTCTGCGTCATCCATTTCCGTTAAGTTCATAATCACCGGGGTGTAATCGCGGTAGTGCTCCCCAATTGTTCTGGCATCGTTGTAGCTACGTGGATGTAAAGTTACGATTTTTTCCACTGGCGCATCAAGGTCCAATGCAAGTGCAGACGGTTGATGAGCTGGTGCTGCTGAGTGAACTAACTCCACAGAACGACGGGAAGTACTCCCCATATTTGACATATTTGGCATTTTTGGCATGACTGGACGAGGACGAGATGCTGGCACGGGTTTAGCGGTTGAAGGTGTGAAATTCTCTTCGGCTTCACTTCCGTCATCAACAAGTCCAAGGTACAGGGCCATTTTACGTAGCGGACTCGACATGTCTATAACGATACCTGTCCTAAGTGCGTGAACCGAGGATTGAACTACCAATCCTTAAATGTGTCGCACCCGATGCAATAGCAGCAGCAAAATCACCACTCATCCCAGCCGATACCCAGGTTGCGTCTGGGAAAGCCTTTAGAAAAGTCCTACTGATGGTTTGTAAGGTGCTAAATGCCAAATCTGGCGCTACATCTAATGGCGCTACAGCCATTAATCCTTGAAGAATTAAACCTGAATGCTCCTTAATTTTTGCTCCTAATCCAATTAAATCTTCCGGTGGTACACCCCCGCGATCTGGTCGGATCGGCAGGTCCAATGAGAGTTGTAAAAGTAGCGAAATTGGTTTTTCTAATTCAACGGACAGTTGTTGAAGCGGCAACAAATACCTTTCTTGGTCAAGTGAATGAATGAAATCTGCCCAGGAGGCAATAGATCGCAACTTGTTACGTTGCAACTGTCCTTGAAAATGCCACTTGACCTGATCCCCACTTTTTTCAGAATCAGCAACGTACTTCTTAAACTCTTCAACTTTGGCACGAGCTTCTTGATCTCGATTTTCTCCAAAATTTCGAAGCCCTAAATCATAGAGATGTACGACATCACTGACTGGAAAATTTTTGGTTACTGCAATTAAGGTTATCTCGGATCTATCTCTATTGCTTTTTTCAAGAGCAATACAAATCTCGCGCTCAACCACATCTAAATTTTGAGAAATCTCGATCCGTCTCGCACTACTAGACATTAACGTCTTCCGTGAACCACAACTCCGGCTTGACGGCCGGTGAGTTTATCTCGACGGTATGAGAAAAAAGATTGATCCTCGTTAGTACAAACGCCATTCCACTTACCTGGAATTTGTGCAGTAGATAAAATCGAGATTATCGCTTTTGGAATATCAATACTCGGAGCGGATCTTCGGGTCTGACTGGCGGCTATCGGCATAAAATCTTCGGCTTCATCACGCATTTCTTCAGAAACTTCATAACATTTTCCACAAATTGTGGGACCAATTTGAGCACTAATACCAATTGCCCCCATGTCTCGCATTTGAGTAACTACTTTGTCAACGATATCTGCCAATAATCCTTTGCGACCGACATGAACCGCTGCGGAAACTTGCTTGCTGGAAAGTAAAAGCGGAGCGCAATCTGCAAATAAAACTGCTAGTCCGTAATTCAACTCTCTTGTTATCAGGGCATCGGCAGTCGGATGGATGGTCGGATCGCTATCTTTGTCGATCAGGGCAATCTCATTCCCATGGACTTGCTCCATGAAAAATAATTTAGCAGGTGCGACTTCAACTTTAGCCGCCAAAGTTTCACGATTTTTTGCAACCGCTACCGGATCATCGCCTACATTTGGCGACAAATTAAAGGTAGCAAATGGAGCCGAACTAGCGCCACCATTTCTATCGGTGTAGTAAAACTTCATTTACTTAAGAAAATCTGGGATATCCAACTCTTCAACTGTTCCGTCTTCTTCGAAGATAATCCGCTTACGCTCACGCGGTGGAGCGGTTGTGAGAGAGGCAGCGATATCAATTGGGTCACTCTTTTCATTGCTTGAGGGTACCGCTACAGGAGCAGTTGCAGAAATAGTTGGTGGAGTTGAAATTATCTTGGTGGGTTCTCCCCCTTCGAATCCCGCAGCAATCACGGTTACTCGAACTTCATCCCCCAGTGCGTCATCAATAACAGTTCCATAAATAATATTTGCATCGGGATGAGCTGAGGCTGCAACTAGTTCTGCGGCTTCACTAATCTCAAACAAACCTAAGTCAGACCCACCAGCAATTGAAAGCAGCACTCCATGAGCACCATCTATTGATGCTTCCAGCAATGGGCTGGCTATCGCCATCTCAGCCGCTCGGGTTGCACGTGCTTCACCTCGTGCTGATCCGATTCCCATTAATGCAGATCCGGCATCTTTCATAACGCTGCGGACATCTGCAAAATCTAGATTGATTAAGCCAGGTGTGGTGATCAAATCTGTAATGCCCTGTACTCCAGCTAGCAAAACTTGATCGGCACTTTTAAAAGCTTCAAGTGCGGTTATGTTGCGATCTGAAATCGACAAGAGACGATCATTTGGAATCACAATTAATGTATCAACTTCCGCACGCAACTCTGCAATTCCTTCATCTGCTTGAGAGGCGCGACGTTTTCCTTCAAAAGTAAATGGACGAGTGACAACACCTACTGTTAGCGCACCTTCTTCGCGCGCAATTTTCGCAATAATCGGAGCTCCACCAGTTCCAGTTCCGCCACCTTCACCAGCAGTTACAAAAACCATATCGGCACCGCGCAAAACTTCGGTAATTTCATCAACATGATCTTGTGCGGCTTGTCTACCAATATCAGGTGAAGCACCTGCACCTAGTCCTCGTGTTACTACACGACCAATATCTAATTTCACATCAGCATCACTCATTAACAATGCTTGGGCATCAGTATTAATCGCAATGAACTCGACACCTTTTAATCCGACATCGATCATTCGATTAACTGCATTTACACCGCCACCACCAATACCTACTACTTTGATGACAGCTAAATAATTTTGTGGTGTAGCCACTTGGAGCCCTCCTTAACGAAACCTCAATCTCTAGTTGAGAGTGAGCGAGTTCGCAAAACCTGGCTGAAGGTAGGGGGGAATTGCTCTGGCTACAAACACCTAGCAAATCTTTTTTTTCTGTGTCGCGCTCTTTTGCGAAAGTATCTATCTAACCGTTGGAGCTAAAGGTGATGAGATATCGAAATTTTTGACATTTTTATTGTTTGGGTCGGCTAAAAGCTGATTCAAAACCTCTATTTTCAAATCTTGCTCTTCGGAACCGCCCCAAATGATTTGAACTCCTCGAGTCAAATTAAAAGTTATTGAATCTCGGGTTTTAGCATCGATAGAGATAACTCGATTTTGGATCTTTGTGGGCAGAGTTTGGAAAACCTGCAATGTTTGGCTTAGCAAAAACTTAGAGGTAGAAGTTTTAATGATAGGCACCCCTCGTGGCACTTTTTTTACCTTTGCAAAAGTCACTCCCGAAGCGTCTCCAACTAGAAATCCCCCACCGGAGGCTGTAACTGCAATTTCTACCTTTCGCATCTTTAACTCAATTAATACCGAACTTGGTAATTGGCGATTTACTTTCACATCTAAAACTTGTGGAAGAGCAAGTAACTTTCTTTTTACAGAAGACGCATTGACACGTGCTATGGGTTGTCCGATTTTTATACCACTTAATTTAATTACTTCTTTCGCCGTCAAAGTTGAAACTTTTTGGGTTTTTGAAATTCCGGAAACTTTTATTTGATCTACGGTCATCAATCCTGACCACCCCAAAAGATAAGCCAAAAGTGAGACTAAAATTATGGTGGCAACCATGTATGTTTTTTTACGATTCATCTGATTTAGCTGCTTCATCTAACCGAGCAAGTATCTCTTTCCCCAATGAAGTAACGTCTCCAGCGCCCATGGTGATGATCAAATCATTTGCCTTGGCACCTGCTATAGCCAATTCAATAGCTGCAACGATGGAGGGCTCGAAATCCACTTTCGTACCAATATCTCGGATCTGCCTCGCAATTACCGAACTGCTGGCGCCTGGGATCGACTCCTCACCTGCACCATATATATCTAGCAAAATTACCTGATCGGCAGTTGCGAGAGATTCTGCAAACCCTTTGGCGAAAGCAAGAGTGCGTGAGTACCTGTGTGGCTGAAAAATTACAATAATTTTCCCTTGTTCAACTACATCTCTGGCTGTTGCAATAGTTGCACTTACTTCGGTTGGATGATGAGCGTAATCGTCAAAAACTCTAATATTTTTGATTTTCCCTTTTAACTCAAATCTACGTCGAACACCTTGAAATTTAGATAGCCCAAGAATTAACTGATTTGGATTCAAGTCCAAAGCAATTCCTGCCCCTAGAGCTGCGGTGGCATTGAGAACATTATGTTTACCTGGAATATTTAAAGCAACCTCGCCTAGCACTACTCCTTGCCAAGTAACTCTAAAGAAAGAGCCAAGTGCTGATGTTGATATATGAGAAATTCGCATCTGCGCATTTTCGGATTCACCATACGTAATTACATTTAGTCGTAATTCTTTGGCTGAGTTAGCAATCTCACTTCCACCATCATCATCTATGCAGATAACTAAGAATTCTTTCGTAGAATGAATAAAATCAAGAAAGGTTTGATGCAACTGTTTTTTTGATGAAAAATGATCAACATGGTCAATTTCCACATTTGTAATAATTGCGCCGAGAGGGTTATAAACTAAAAATGAACTGTCCGATTCGTCGGCTTCCGCTATGAAAACATCACCGGTGCCGTGATGTGAATTGGAGTTAGAATCATTTGGAGTTCCCCCTATTGCAAAGGATGGGTCCACTCCGCACTCTTGAATCGCCACCGCCAACATTGAAGTAGTTGTAGTTTTCCCATGAGTGCCAGCTACTGCAACTGATCTGTAGCCTTTCATTAACTCACTCAAAGATTGCGCTCGAGAAAGTACTGGCATTCCACTTTGTAAGGCCGCCTTCAATTCGGGATTGCTCTCCTTTATAGCCGTAGAGATCACGACAGTTTTCGCTTGAGAGATGTTGTTTGCGTTGTGTCCGATTTCGACTTTAGCCCCAAGTGCCCGCAGTCCGGCGATTACAATAGAATCTTTTGCGTCAGATCCTGAAACTTCAATCCCGCGATCCAAAAGTATTCTTGCAATTGCGCTCATGCCAGAACCACCGATGCCGATGAAATGCACTGGCTCATTTAGCATTAAAATCTCCCTTTAGGGGAATGGAAAATTTCTTTCTCTATCAAGTCAACAAAGTCGGAGGCAGCGCATAATTTAGTTCTCTTATTTGCAACTGCAACTTTTGAGAATTCAGCAAAAGAGTCGTTTACCTCTAAAACAATTGACAGTAACTTCTCAGATGTAAGATTGTTGTTCAGCAAAATTCTTGCACTTCCGTGATTTAGGAATTTTTCAGCATTTACAATCTGTTCCCCATTTCCAATTGATAATGGAATAAAGATTGCTGGTAATCCCATTGCCTCAATTTCTGCACATGTTCCAGCCCCAGCTCTTGAAATTACAAAATCCGCTGCTAAATATGCTGACTCCATATTTACCAAGTATGCAATTTGTCGATAATTCGCTGAATCAAATCTCTCAGTCGTTGTACTTTTACCTGTACCGACTAAATGCAAAACATTAATATTTGCTTGATTTAAAGCCGATACGATCTCAATAACAGCATGGTTTATTTGCTGTGATCCGAGTGAGCCACCCATCACCAATAGAACTCTACCTTCTGATGGCAATCCCAACTCTTTGCGAGCTTCTCCTTTGGCTAGGACAAGTTTTTGTCCAGATAGTTTTGCTGATTCAGTAATGCTATCTCGCATCGGGAATCCAACAACATGCTGGTTTTCCCAGCCTTTAATAGGATTAAAAACCGCGACAACTTTGGCCCACTTGCGGCCTACTCTATTTGCCAGACCCGGAATTGAATTGGCTTCATGAAGTGCGATGGGGATATTAAGAATTCGCGCGGCAATATAGACAGGAGTCGCTACATAACCCCCGAAACCTATTGCGACATTCGCTCCTCTCAATAAAAGAACAGATTTAATTAATGCGGTGCAAAAGCGGGGAATGAAAGCGAGTGCACTCAAGTTTATTTTTCGAGGAAAATCTGCCTTCGGTAAATACTTAATTAGATAATTCTCCGCTGGTATCAATTTTTCATCTGCGCCACCTTTGGAGCCGATGAAGACAATTTCAGCAAAGTTAATCCTGTTTTTGATTTCATTCGCGACTGCAAGAGCAGGTAATACATGACCTGCTGTCCCTCCTCCAGCAATTACAATTTTCATTTACTTCCTCGGTTGAAGATAAACAACGGTGGTCGCTTATCTAATATCGCTTTTGCTCCAGGCTCTCGTCTGGCCACTCCGGTCAGAAATCCCAACGCCAACATAGAGCTAATTAAGGCTGACCCTCCATAAGAGATAAAAGGTAATGGCACACCTACAACTGGAAACATGCCAATGACTGATGCGATGTTAATTGTTGCTTGAACACTCATCCAAGCCACAATACCTGCGGCCGCATACCGACTAAATGGATCTTTAGTCTTAATTGCAATATTTATTCCTGCCCAAATGAAAGCCAAAAATGCTAACAAAACTAGAACTGTTCCAAATAAGCCCAACTCTTCACCTATAACTGCAAAAATAAAATCGGTGTGCGCTTCAGGTCCAAGATTCCCCCACTTCTGGCGACTTCCCCCCAAGCCAACTCCGAAAATACCACCAGAAGCCAGAGCCATAATGCTGTGAGCAGGCTGCCAACCCGGCCCATGGTAATTACTTTCTGAAAATGGATCTAGAAAAGAACTTAGTCTTGCCAATCTGGATTGTTTTGTGAGCAAGACTGCAAACAACAACCCAGCTCCAATAAATCCAATACCTAAAAGTTGACGAAATTTAATCCCGGTTAAAAATAACATCGCCATCAAGATTGCCGCAAGAATTAAAGTAGTTCCTAAATCTCCGCCCGTAAGTATTGGAGCACTTATCAAGCCAAACCCAATTATTAGTGAATAAACAGCACGTTGTTGATTGATTGCACCTTTTTCAAGCTGAGCAAGTATTTGGGCGGCCCAGATAGTAATCGCAAATTTAGCAATCTCACTCGGCTGGATCGTGAATAATCCAAGGTTTATCCAATTTCGATTTCCATTTATTTCAATTCCGATTCCAGGCAAAAAAACTGCAAGTTCAAGACCGAAAACCACAATCAGCATGGTCGGGATCAAACGTTTCCATGCTTTCGGTGGAATTTTAAAAGCTAACCACATTGGAATAATCCCGACACAAAACCACAAAAATTGTCTACCAGCAATTGAAAATGAAGATCCAGAAGTAAAATACGATCGAATTCCAGATGCGGATAGCACCATGATTAATCCCAAAACAATGAGAACACCAGCAGAACCTAGAAGTAAATTGTAGGCAGCAGTTGGATTAGAAAATATATTTTTATTTACCGACTTAGAGCTCTTTGTCATTTTTTACTTCCTACAAGTTGCTTGACTTTCTCAGCGAATAGATCTCCTCTATGGGCATAAGAAGTGAATTGATCCATAGAAGCGCATGCTGGTGCCAAAAGGACAACATCGCCACTAGATGCTAATTCTTTTCCTTTAATCACTAAGTTATCCATGAGTTGCTCTGGCGAAACTCCATCGATCAGATATTTTGGAATTTTTGGTGCGTATTTAGAGAGTGCGTCTGAGATCAAATTCCGATCTGTACCAATCAGAAGTACTGCTTTTAATCTACCGGCTTTGCTTTGAACTAAATTTTCCATGTCGGCACCTTTTGCCAGCCCACCTGCTATCCAAATAATCGAGGTAAACGCTGCTAATGAAGCGTTAGCAGCATGTGGATTAGTCGCTTTCGAATCATTTATCCATCGAACACCATCTAAATTTTCTACCTCTTCAATTCGATGATGTCCTGGAGCAAAATTTCTCAGCCCCTGTGCGATTGAATCTATGTTTACTCCGCAACTTCGTGCTAATGCCATGGCGGCTAGGGCATTTGCAACATTATGAGGTGCTTGTGGGTTTATGTCAGACAGTTCAGCAAGAGCACTTGCTTCTTGCGGGTCGTCGACAAAAGCCCGATCAACTAACAGTTCCTCAACCACACCAATTTCACCTGGGCGTGGGGCATCGAGTGTGAACTTAACAACTCTCTGGTCACCGTCAAATTCAAGATTATTTAAATGCCGATCATCACGATTTATTATAATGAGGTTTGCGCCTTTGATTATGCGTTTTTTAGCAGATAGATACTCAGAGAAAGATCCATGCCAATCTAAATGATCATCTGCGATATTTAAAATTGCTGCACTGTGAAGACGAAGTTGTTCTGACCAATGCAATTGAAAAGAAGAAAGTTCGAGAATCAAGTAATCAACAACTTCTTCACCTGTAATCACTTCAATGACAGTTTTGCCTATATTTCCGCAAGCCACAGCTTTCTTGCCATCAGCTTTAAAGATTGCTTCAGTCATTCCTACGGTTGTCGTTTTTCCATTAGTTCCAGTAAGCCCGACCCATGTTTTGGGTTTTGCACTTTTTTGATCAATTCTCCACGCATATTCAACTTCACTAATTACTTCACAACCGCTACTCAATGCATGGATCAATACGGGATGATTTGGCTTCCATCCGGGAGAAGTAATGATTAACTTTGGCAAAGTTTCGGGTTGTGTAAAAGTTACATCAATATTTGCAATCAATCTAAGTTCATCAGCTTTACTTTGCATCGCGGCAGAGGAATTTTCCTCGTACACTAAAATGTTTTTTCCTAATTGGGCTAAAGCCTTGGCTGTAGCTATGCCGGTTACCCCAAGCCCAGCAACCAAAATCTCTTGTTTCATTTAGCCAACTACCCAATCAGCGTAAAACAAGCCAAGGCCTGCGGCAACACAAAGTCCTGCGATTATCCAAAAACGGATCACAATTGTTACTTCGCCCCATCCCAATAATTCAAAATGGTGTTGTAAGGGCGCCATGCGAAATAACCGCTTTCCTTTAGTCGCTTTAAAATAACCCACTTGCAAAATTACAGACAATGTAATTATTGCGAACAATCCACCAATCAGAACTAGCAAGAGTTCAGTTCTTAAAGTTATGGCTAAACCTGCTAAAGCTCCACCTATAGCTAACGAACCAGTATCGCCCATAAATATTTTGGCTGGGCTAGCATTCCACCAAAGAAAAGCAAAAGTTGCTCCTGCTAGGGCTGCTGACAAAACCGCCAAATCGAGTGGATCACGTACTTGATAACATTTCAATCCAGGTGATACTGAACAGCTTTGTCCAAACTCCCAAACACCAATTAAAATAAATGCAATAAAACTCATCACTGATGCTCCAGTAGCAAGTCCATCTAAACCATCAGTTAAATTCACGCCATTACTTGTGGCTACTATCATCAAGAACACCCAAATGATGACCGCGACGGCCCCTAATTTTAGTGAAGTATCTCGAACTGTCGATAAGTGCAATGAGACTGGAGTCAGCCCCGTGTCATCTGGAAAATTTAAACCAGCCCAAGCGAACGCAATTGCAAATACACTTTGACCAAATATTTTTGATCTTGCACGTAATCCCAAAGAGCGCTGACGTGACACTTTCAACCAGTCATCCAAAAATCCAACAAAACCTAAACCGGACATTAGACCTAAAACTAATAGTGCAGAAATTGTTGGCTCTCTACCGGTTAGCAAATGGGAAATAAAATAAGCAAGAATTACCGAAAATATAATTACTGTTCCGCCCATCGTGGGGGTGCCACGTTTCGTGTGATGAGTCGTTGGTCCATCATCTCTTATAAATTGCCCATAACTCTTTTTGACTAAAAGTTTTATCGCCAAGGGAGTTGCAAATAGAGAAAATAAAAATGCAAGCGCACCTGAAAGTAAGATTCCTTTCATCGGTGTTTAACCTTCACTTTTATCAGTTGGCATATCATTTATGTCCCCAATTAACAGTTCTACTAATTTTTCTAACCCCTCAGCTCTAGAACCTTTGACAAGTATCACATCTCCGGCTTCACTTCCCGTCGCTATTTCCCTTGCGCTTTCGATGTTTTCAACTAGCAAAATTTCAGTCGAACCCAACTCGCTTTCCATTAGGTATTCTTTTGTACCTATCGCCACCAGATGGTCAATTTCTAGATCTATAGCCTTACGGGTAACCTCACGGTGGCCAGCTATTGAATAATCCCCAAGCTCATGCATTTTTCCTAATAATGCCCAGGCTCGTCCTCCGCGCTCTTGCGCGAAAAGTCGTAATGAATCAAGGGCTGCAAACATGCTTTCAGGGTTAGCATTGTAAGAATCATTAATTATTAATCTTCCTGCTACTTCATGTAATTCCATTCGCCATTTACTTGAGCTGTCGGCCGTTGAGAGTCCTGCGCTAATTTTGTCGATAGGCATCTTCAATGCGGTAGCTATAGTTGCCGCAGCCAAAGCATTTGCAACTTGATGTCTTCCAGCTTGTCTTAAAGCCACAGTTTCACGGCCAAAAGCGGTCACTAAATCAAAATGAGCAAAACCTTCTCTAATTTCTATGTCAGTTGCCCTTACATCATTATTTGAATTCTCCCCGAAGGTCATAGCCGTGGCTTTTGTCAGTTTTTTCATATTAATTGTTAGCTCATCGTATGAACCTAGAATCGCAATCTTTGAAGATTCTAGGTTTTTTACCATCTCACTTTTCGCTGTAGCAATTATTTCTCGCGAACCAAAAATCCCAATATGCGCACTTCCAACTCCGAGTACCACGCCTATATCTGGAAGAAACGTGCGTTCCAATTTAGAGATGTCACCTAAATTGCGTGCGCCCATCTCTAATATGCAAAATTTTGTATCAGCGCTACATTCTAAAATTGTGATTGGAACACCTAAATCATTATTAAATGAAGATCTAGGAGCAACTGTCTTTCCCATCATGGACAATAGGTGTTTAGATAAATCTTTAGTGGTGGTTTTGCCATGAGAACCAGTTATGGCAATAACTTTCATTCCAGAAATCTTCTTTCTCACGTATGCAGCTAACTTTGTTATTGCCTCGACAACATCTGAAACCACTATGCAAGTCGAACCAATCTCTCGAGTGCAGATGATTACTCCAGCTCCGCCTTCCAAGGCGTTTATAGCAAAATCATGACCATCTACATGTTCACCTTTTAGGGCTAGGAAAATTCCATTTGAAACAATTTCTCGGGAATCGAAAAAGGCTGATCCAGTTATGAGTTTATTTCCGTCACCTACAATTTTTCCTGAGATTACTTCCGAAATTTGAGAGATAGTTAAAGGAATCATTTTGCGGGCCTAGCGGGCCTAGCGGACCTTATGGCATTTTTTAATTCAACTCTGTCGTCAAAAGGTAAAATTTTTCCCATGATCTCTTGCCCGGTTTCATGACCTTTGCCGAGTACTAGGACGCAATCATCATGCGCAGCGTTATCCACTGCAAATTTTATTGCCTCGCCTCTATCGACAATTACAAAATGATTCTCTAATAATTTTATACCTTCGTGCATCTGATTAAGAATTGAAAGCGGGTCTTCGCTTCTTGAATTATCGCTCGTGAAGATCGCTAAATCTGCTCCTGAAATCAAGGCTTGTCCCATTAATGGACGCTTTCTCGCATCCCTATCTCCGCCACACCCTAGTACCGCGATGATCCGGCCTTTTGTGGAACTTCGAACAACTTTTAGCGCAGCGCTTACCGCATCTGGAGTGTGTGCATAATCAATTACGGCGGTAAATCTCTGACCTAATTCAATTGATTCCATTCTTCCGGGCGCACCTTTTGCATTATTTAATGCATTTGCTGCAGATAATGGATCTATTCCACTTTCTACTGCAAGAGCGAGAGCCATTAAAACATTTGCGCTGTTGTAATCGCCCATAAGCGGTGTCGCAATCGAAAGCAAGATTCCCCCAGGGCCAGCGATAGTAATTTCAACTACAGATTTACCAGAGCTACTTGGGTCGGCCAAAGAGGTATCTATAATTTTCCAGTTAGCTTTTTGATCATGAGTAGATATTGAAATTTTCTCAATTTCTGTTTCTTGAAATAAACGTTTGCCCCAAGAATCATCAATGTTGATAATCGCCTTCTCTGAAAATCCAAATTTAAATAGACGGCTTTTTGCTTGATAGTAATTTTCCATAGTTTCATGAAAATCTAAATGATCATGGCTTAGATTTGTGAATGCCACAACCGCAAATTTTGTTCCCTCAACCCTATTTAGGGCAAGTGCATGGCTGGAAACTTCCATAACAACATTTAAATTATGTCTTTCCCGCATAATTGCAAATATTGATTGCAATTCTGGAGCTTCTGGCGTCGTCCTTTTAGTCGGAAAAATTTCATCGCCAATACGCGTTTCAATCGTTCCTACCAAGCCAGAATTGCGCTTATTGAAATCCCAAATTTGTTGCAACAAATATGAAGTTGTTGTTTTCCCATTTGTTCCAGTTATCCCAAAGACGTTTATAGCGCTAGAAGGGCTTCTATAGAATTTATTGGCAATAATTCCAACCCATAACCTTGGATTATTCACACGAAGTACTGGAATATCGGCATTAACAATTGCTGATTTGTCAGTTAACACGGCAATCGCTCCGTTAGCCACTGCTGAATCAATAAATTTTGATCCATGGGAGTTTTCTCCTGGAAGAGCTACAAATAAATCTCCTTGAATTACATCATTCGAATTAAGCGAGATCCCTTTTATCAAAAGACTCATTTTTTCAAGATTTGCATCTGGTGATCCGATTAAGTCTGCAATTTCGCTCAATGAAAGTGAGTATTCAGAAATTAAATTGGATCGCATTTGAATTCTTAATCCTTGGCTTCTGCCGCAGCCATTATTTTTTCACGCTTTTTTAAAGTTGCGGCGTCTAATGGGTAGGGATCACTTATCTTTCCTGAAGGTGCTATTTGATAACTTTTGAGTGCATAAGAGATAACTTCTTTGAATACCGGACCACCTAAATATCCACCCCAATGAATTCCTTTAGGATCCTGGATCGTAATACTCATGACGAACCGGGGTTTTTCCGCTGGTGCAAATCCGATGAATGAAGCTGTATACCCGCTATAACAACCGCACTTGTCGTTAAATCTGTTCGCTGTTCCAGTTTTTCCGGCAACTCTGTATCCGGGAATCTGAGCGCTTGGTGCCGTTCCGCCCTCTTCTACAACACTTTCCATCATCACACTTAAAGTTTTAGCAACTTCTTCATCAACAACTCGAACTCCGGGGCCATTCATCTTGGGTGTGTAATGGCCATTCTGATTGCTCGTTCCTGCAAAAATGTGAGGAACTGCACGAACTCCTCCATTGGCAATTGTTGCAAAAACACTGGTCGCTTGAATCGTAGTAAGAGAATAACCTTGACCAAATGCCACAGTTGGCGCGGTAGATCTCGACCATTTCTCTACCTTGCTAAAAATTCCCGGTGTCTCTCCAGGTAATCCTATGTTCACTCTTTGTCCTATGCCAAATTTTGTTAAATATGAATAGAGTGTATCTTCACTCATTTTCTCACCAATTTTTATTGTTCCAACGTTGCTTGACTTAGCCAAGACTCCAGTAGAAGTTAATTTCCATTTTGGATGTGGCTCGTGGTCATTGAAGATTCGGTCTGCTCTTTTGATTTTATCTGGGATCTGAAAAATAGTTGTAGGTCCGATTAGCTTTTCTTGTAATGCTGCAGCAAATGTCATAACTTTCCCGGTTGAACCTGGTTCGTACGCTTCTTCAATCGCAGGGATTTTCAATAAATTTGGCTTGGTCACGTTAAATTTGTTTGGATCAAAGGTAGGGGCTGTAGCTAATGCCAGAATTTCACCAGTAGTTGGATCCATTAATACGGCGGTTATCGACTGTGCGCGAGTTTTCTTTGCAACACCTGCTATTGCGTTCTCAGTAATCCATTGTAAATCTCTATCAATAGTTAAACGGATATTTGTGCCAGCTTTTGCCGGAATAAGGGATTGTCTTGCTGAAGGAATTGATGGGCCTTTTCCGCTTGAGTAACTTAAAACTCCGTCAGTGCCACTTAATAAAGAGTTCATCGAATCTTCTATTCCGCCACCGCCTACACCCTCCGAATTCACAAATCCCAAAGTGTTTGCTGAGAGGGTTTTGCCTGGGTAATCTCTCTTAAACCCACGCTCTGTGAAAAATCCACCAATTCGCTCTGACATTGGCTTGCCTGAATTGCTTAGTGCGATTGCCTCTTTTATTTTTAGCCACTGCGCCGGAGTAATATCTTTTGCGATGTAAACAAATTTTCGAGTGCCTGTTAATCTGCTTTGGACTGAGGTAGTAGACGCTTTGATAATTGGGGCCACTAATTCTGCAGTTACTTTAGGGTCACTAATTAGATTTTGATCTACAACGAGATCTAGGGCATCGATACTTCGTGCAAGAACATTTCCATTTCGGTCTGTTATCTCTCCGCGAGGTGCAGGCAAATTTACGGTTTGATTCAACTCACGTGCTGCTTGATTTGCTCGGTCCTGCGCATTTACCGCTTGGACAAAAACCAATCTAACAAAGAAGGAGAAAAAGATAACAAGAACTAAGAAAAATGAGATTCGCAATCTGGCTTGTGCCATACGGAGCGGGCTCATTCTTTGGTTCCTTTGTCATTTACAATTACGTCATTTATTTTGGGTTGATTTAAAATCAAAAATTCAGGATTGCCACTAGGCACCATGCCAAGGAGTCGTGCCTTCTTTGCCAATGATTCTGGTGAGGAAATACGAGCTAAGTTTTGAGAATTTGCTTCTTCAAGATCAGCTAAGTGGATTGCTTCGAACTTAAGACGATGTAATTTAATTGCATCTTGATTCAAAGCTAAATTTAGACCCATTACCGAAATCAACGTAATAATCATGGCACCAAAAATTATTGAATTAAATGCTGCTTTAGTTACCGACTTTCCTTCAATTGGCCTGAGGTCTGCGACTAAACGCAATACCGGATCTGGCAATCTCTGAAGACGTGGAAGTGAGTTTGATGAAAGTTTTCGAGTTGGTGAGCTCTTGAGAGCAGTTATCGCCATCAGGCAGCCACTCTCCCTACTTTTTCAATTGCGCGCAATCGCACTGATGTTGCGCGTGGGTTTTCAGAAATTTCAAGATCTGATGCGCTCTCGCTTTGTCTTGTTAGCAATCGATAATCGGCTGTGGTCGGCTCAATTGGCAATCCATGAGGGACTGATGTTGTTGAAACTGCAGTGAAGGCACGTTTAACAATTCGGTCTTCTAGCGAATGATAAGAAAGTACAACCATGCGTCCGTTTTGATTTAAAATACTTAAAGCTGCAGGAATTGCTCGTTCAAGAATTGCAATCTCATCATTAATAAAAATCCGCAGTGCTTGAAAAGTGCGCTTGGCAGGATGTCCACCTGTTCTGCGAGTTGCCGCAGGAATGCTTTCGCGAATGACTTCAGCCAAACGACTTGAGTTAGTGAATAACTCGACTTCGCGTTCTTTGATGATTCGATCTGCAATTCGAGATGCAAATCTTTCTTCACCGTATTCACGGAAAATTCGAGCTAACTCTTTTCCGCCAAAGGTGTTTACAACTTCAGCAGCCGTTACTCCATCTGTGGAATCCATCCGCATATCTAGCGGAGCATCCTGCGCGTACGCGAATCCTCGCTCTGGTTCATCAAGTTGCATTGATGAAACCCCTAAATCAAAGAGAATTCCGTCAACACCACTAAATCCAGCAGTAGCAATAACTTGTGGAATTTGATCATAAATTGCGTGTACTAATGTGATGCGCCCATCAAATTTAGCCAACCGAGATTTAGCGTGGTCAATTGCAGTTAGATCGCGATCAATTCCAATTAAATGAAGATTTGGAAAGTGAGAAAGTAATTCAAACGAATGGCCGCCAGCACCAAGTGTTGCATCAACAACTAATGCATTATTTTTTGTTAGTGCGGGAGAAAGCAAGGCAAGTGATCGCTCAAGCAATACTGGCTGATGTAACACTGCACTCCCCTTTCTTTCTAACTCTCTAAAACTCCCTTGATTCGCTGGCTCGAAACTTTGGACACCGCCGCCGGACGGATTGATCGGCGCCGGGGAAGGGGCGTCGATGCGCTATAGCTAGCCGCGGCAGTGACCGAAATTTCGAGTTAGAAAAATCCTGGGAATACCTCCTCAGATACATCTGCGAAGCCCTTTTCGCGATCTGCGAGGTAGGACTCCCAAGCGGTTGCATCCCAAATCTCAACGCGAGTATTTGCGCCAATTACGACGCACTCTTTGTTGAGGTCGGCATAGGTACGAAGTGACGGGGGAATCGTCACGCGACCTTGCTTATCTGGAATTTCGTCATGTGCACCTGCAAACATCACGCGCATGTAATCGCGTGCTGATTTAGCGGTGACTGGGGCTTGGCCCATTGCTTCGGTAAGTGATGCAAACTCTGATGCAGGCCAGACGTAGAGGCACCGCTCTTGGCCTTTGGTAATTACTAAACCGGCAGCTAATTCCTCTCGAAAACGGGCTGGAAGGATTACTCGTCCTTTTTCATCGAGGCGGGGTTGGTAGGTGCCTAGAAACACTGAACTTTCCCCTTCCCCACTTTTACAACTTTTTACGTCATAACGACTAGTCCTGAACTCAGCTATTGACGTTAATCCCCCACTTTACCCCACTTATCTCCACTGTCAACCACCTTTCCCCCTTGAACTCCCCTTTTCGCCCCACCCCTCCAATAGGCCGATCTGGCTGATCTGGCTGATCTGGCTGATCTGGCTGATCTGGCAGTGATTGAGTTAGTGGTCCCGGCGCCTTCCCTCTACCGTTAGGTCATGTCCAAAAGCCTCGATCCAAAGAGTTTCCGTGCCCTAATGAGTGGCTGGATAACCGGAATTGCACTGGTGACCACAAAAGATGAAACAACTGGGAGAAAGATTGGAATTGTCTGTAACTCGCTAACTTCGGTTTCACTAGAACCGCTTTTGATTTCCTGGTGTGTGGATAAAAAAACTAAATCATTTCCAGATTGGGAAAATGCAAAAGAGTGGAATGTGCATATTTTGGCTGCGGGTCAAGAGGATTTAGTGCACCGATTTATAGCTCCAGTTGCAGACCGCTTTGCGGGACTAGATATTACGTATTCAGATTCTGGAATACCGATTTTGCCAAATGTGGAGACTTACTTCACCTGTAAAACTTTTGCCAAACATGAAGCAGGTGATCATTTAATTTTGATTGGTGAAGTAATTGATTACCAAGATTCAATCGCACAACCATTGACATTTTTCCGCGGAAAGTTCCTACCCGGTCCACACGCTTAATTGCTTTGATCTAATAATCCGAATTGTTATCGCCGAATTGGCGCTTTTCCCAACGTTGCTCAAGTTTTGACATCAAAGAAGATTTCCCACCCTTAATTTTTCTTCCGTTTTTGCCGTTTTTTCCCTCTTTCATGGACGGCTGACGAAGGCCAGTAATTAAGCGATAAATCCCAAACAATGCAATCACAAAACCAAGTACACCTACAGGAATTGTTTGTGAAATCAATCCACCAAATAAAGTTATGAAGCCAATAAGTAATAAAGAAACGCTAAGTAAAGTTGAACGTGATTTACGTGTACGAGATCCAGTCAAAGTTGACACTAAACGTGGATCATCCTTGGCTAACTGTTCCTCCATCTGCGCAAGCAGCCGCTCTTCATGTTCTGACAGTGGCATCTCACGCCCCCTTTCGCTTTACTAGCTCTCTCAACTATCCAAAAGCATAGTAGGTCAACCTGAGCTCGGCAGATCTGGAGGCCTTAGAAGTCTGGCCGGAGCTACCGCCTCGCCCCCAAAACGATCTCGAGCAGCATCAATAGCCATCTCCACCTCACTCCACCCCTTTTCTCGGGCCCCTAATTCAGGCTGGGCGGCTAGCGGCTGGCCCTTCAAGGCCAGTAACCCTTCCAGGCGGATTCCGACTAATCGCACTCTCGCCCGCTCCAGATTTAGCCCCACATAGAGCGCTTTTGCCTGGCTATAAATCTCCTGTGTCGAACTGATTGGCAGAGGCAGGGTCTTGCTTCGTGTGATGGTGGTGAAATCCCCAAAACGTACTTTTATTGAAATTGTGCGCGCCATAAATTGCTCGTCGCGCAATCTTCTGGTTGCCCGGTCAGTAACGCGCAACAACTCTCCTAAAATTTCTTCTTGATTATCAAGATCACTCGAAAATGTTTCTTCTGCGCCAATACTTTTTTCAGGTTCATTTAAAACTATAGATCGATAATCTCGTGCCCATGCCAATTCATAAATAGTTGCACCTGCACTTTCCCCAACAGCTCTTATCAAAGTGGCACGAGAAGTATTTGCAATATCTCCAATCGTTTTTAAACCTAACTTGCTCAGAATCTCTGCTGTTTTTTCTCCCACTCCCCATAATTCATTAATTGGTAATGGGTGCAAAAAAGTTAATGTTCGATCAGGTGGGATTTCAAGTAATCCATTTGGCTTACATCTACTTGATGCTAATTTTGCAATCAACTTAGTGCTAGCAATTCCAACCGAACAAGTAATTCCTTCTTGACTTTCTACTTTTTGGCGAATCGTCGATCCAATTTCACGGGGTGTTCCAAGTAAACGTTTAGCACCAGCGACATCCAGGAATGCTTCATCTACTGATATTGGTTCTACTAATGGAGTGAAATTTCGAAAAATCTCCATAACTTTCTCAGATACCTCGCTGTATCTGGGCATATCTGGTTCAACAAAAACCGCATGAGGTGCTAATCGACGTGCTTGGCCGATTGGCATTGCTGCCCTAATCCCAAATTTACGCGCTGCGTAATTTGCTGAAGTGACAACAGATCTTGGCCCAGTTCCTACAACTACAACTTTCCCACGCAACTCTGGGTTATCGCGTTCGGCAATAGATGCGAAAAATGCGTCCATATCAATATGCAAAATCGTTGCTTGTTCAGCGTCTGCATTATCTGCATTATCTGTTTTCCCAATGTTAGAGATGAGCCGGCTCCTTTCGCATACTTGCTTGCTTAATCAGAATACTCAAGTAAGAGCGGAGTGCTTCTATATCTTCCCCACTATCTCTCCAGATTTCGTAGACCTCGCCTAAATCCCAAGCGCAATGCGCCCTGATTGAAACCCCACGCGCTCCAGTTCTACGTAAAAAGCCGTAGACCAGTAATAAATTAGAGTTATAAATAGTGCGCGCTGAGTGAATCTGCGTGCTTTCAAAAAAAGTTGAATCGCTACAACCACTTCCATCATCTAAGCTCAAAAAAATTGTCCGTTTCCCGGATCGAACCGGTGGAGATTGGACCGCAACTTTAACTCCAGCCAGAAAGATTCCGGTATTGCTCCTAAAATTAAGAAAATCTTTAACTCTTACAGCGCCCATTTGATTTAGAAGTTTTGCGTAAAAAGAAAGTAGGTGACCACTCACATCAAGTCCCAAAATCTCTACTTCTCTTTTTACTTCTTCTGCTAATGTCATTTTAGGAAGCCCACTCGGTGTCAATGTTGGGGCATCAAAGAAAAGTGAACTTTGTGAACTCCCGATCTGTTTACCTTTATTCCATTTTTGAATATCTGAGTAATGAAGTAAGAGATCTCTTCGCGTTAATTCACTCTCTTTATTTATTTTATATAAATAGTCAAAAGCTCCTAAATGAATAAGACTTTCTGTCGTCTTAGTGCTCGCTCTTGCCCTAAGGTGGAAATCAGATATATCTAAGTAAGGCTGTCCTTCAACGATACTTTCAACTTCAGTAGAAGTAATTCCATGTAAATCAGAAAACGCAAGTTGTATTCCATATTTAGATAAATATTTCACAACCCGATACTGCTCTTTAGATTTATTTACATCAACATTGTGAATTTCGACCCCGAGTTGGCGGGCTTCATCTAGCAGTAAACGTTTTGGATACATTCCTGGGTCATGAGTCAGGATCCCAGCGATGAAAGCAGCTGGGTGATGAGTTTTTAACCATGCTGATTGATAAGTTGGAAGTGCAAAAGCGGCAGCATGGGCTTTGCAAAAACCAAAAGAGGCAAATGCTTGTAGTACCTCCCATACTTCAACCGCCACTTGCAATGAGTATCCGCGCTCGATAGCAATTGGGATAAACCACTCTTTAAATCTTTCCTGTTGATCAAAATTACTAAGAGCCCGGCGATATTCATCTGCCTGAGCAAGGCTGACCCCAGTCATTTTTGAAATAATCCGAATTACCTGTTCATGAAATACCACAACTCCTTGAGTTTCAAACAAAATTTCATGCAAAGAGGGATCGATCAAACGTGGCTTTGAAAAACCTTGCTTTGCATTTAGAAATGGAGTGATCATGTCGCTTTTGACTGGGCCAGGGCGAAACAATGAGATATCAATAATTAGATCATTAAAAGTTTCTGGGCCGAATTTTCCAATAAGTTCGCGTTGACCTGGGCTCTCAATTTGAAAAATTCCTAGAGTGCGAGTTGTGCGTATCAATTCAAAAGTTTTGGCATCATCAAGTTCTATCTCATCAAGGTCAATATCTTTATCATCTACTCGCTTTATTTCGCCCAGTGAGTAAGAGATCGCAGATTGCATTCGAACACCTAAAATATCTAACTTAAGCAAGCCGACAGCTTCAACGTCATCTTTGTCCCATTGCAACATTGGATATCCAGATCCACTTAATTGAGATGGTGCGCGATCTAATAATTTGCTATCTCCCAAAATTACAGCGCATGGGTGCATTGAAATATTTCGCGGTAATCCATCCAAGCGTTGTGCCAGACCAAGAGCCATAGCTATTTCATTTGAAGTTATCTGAATATGACGAAGTTCAGGTAAATCTTTTATCGCGGCAGTTATATTGCGTGCCCGAATATGTGGCATTGCTTTTGCTAAAGCATCTACCTCTACTGCCGGCAATCCCATTGCTGCCCCAACATCACGAATTGCATGTCTTGCTCGATAAGTTTCGAACATGCCAACAGTGGTTGCTCGCGTCACTCCATCTTTATTGTATTTTGTAAATACGTCCTCATAGATCTCTAATCTGCGTACTGATTCCACATCTATATCGATATCTGGAAGAGCTGAACGAAGTGGTGAGCAAAATCTCTCCATAAGCAACCCGTGCTTTAATGGTTCAACCGTAGAGATTCCAAGTAAGTAGCAGATTAAAGATCCAGCACCACTCCCACGCGCAGCCACTCTGATTCCTTTACTACGTGCTGCCTCAACTATGTCAGCCACTGCTAAAAAATATGGTTCATAGCCAAGTGTTTTTACTGTCTCTAACTCATCACCTAATCTTGAAATTGCTTTTTGTAAATCATTCCCTCTATAGCGGCTATTTATTCGCCCATCACATCTATCACGTAACTGTTTTTGCATCTCCTCTAATGAATTTGCATTAACTGTTTCGGCTTCAGGTAAGTGAATTCCCCCCAAGCCGATGTCATTACTTGGTGATAAATATGCTCGCTCTGCCCATTCAAAACTGACTTGCAATAACTTTTTACTGTCGTATTCCCCTGCTGCTTTAGAAATCTCATCCGCTACATACTGCATCTCTAATTGGCTTTTTAAATAGCCTTCGCTGGTTCTGCGCTCAACACTTTGAGCGCTCAATGGCATTAATTTTCTAGCGGCATCTAAAATATCAACTACCGGACCATCTTCACGATCGAGCATCCGTACTGAATTACTTATTACTGCAGGTACTCTCATCTGATTCGCAAATATCAATGACCTCGCAGCATGAGCAGTTGCAAGTTCTCCTTCCCCAGGAGCTAAATGAGATACAACTTCAATAGCAATTGATCCGAGTTGTGCTATTTCACGCCATCTATTTAGCGCATCTTTGGCTTGATCAATGCGACGCAAAGCCAAAGCTCTTCCAACATCTGAATTTGGGCCAAGTAACAACAAAACGCCTTCGCTATGTTTTGCAAAATTCTCATGAGTTAAAAGTTGTTCTTCTACCCCAGATACGATTTTCACTAAGTTGCGCCACCCGTAATTTTGCGATGTTGCCATCACTGTTACCCGTGAAAAATTGTTTTCAACAAAATTCCCACCTTTTGCCGGAGTGGGAGCCGCTTTTACTTTGCGCATTGGTGCAACCTCTAAATTGCATCCAATAATTGGAGTGATTCCTGCGCGCTGACAAGATTGCGTAAATCTAATTGCACCGGCGAGCGCATTTCTGTCAGTAAGTGCTAATGCTGGCATTCCGAAAGTTGCGGCGCGTTCGACTAATTGATTTGGTTGAGCACTTCCGTATTTAAATGAGAATCCACTTGCTACTTGCAGATGAACATATGGAATTGTTAAATTACTCATCTTCTTCAACTTGAACAGCACTCTTGCTTATCGCTTTACGTACCTGCCACTGACCACTTAACTCATTACGTTCTACGTGGAATGTAATTAACATTCCTTCTGGTGCGGCTTCAACTGCCCAAAAAGATTTTGCTAAATCATCGGGGCGATAATTTCCATCACTAGCTCGGTTCCACCAACCCCCGGCTTCGCGCCAACGCGAAAGTACGGAATGGATTCGAAAACGCCGTCCCCGCCATGTGAACTCAACCGGCTCACCTCCCACGGTAAGCACCTCAGGCGCATCACCTGATCTAGCCATCTACTCCCCCTAAATTAGAACATCTGTTCGAATAGCCCAAATACTAGGAGTTAGGACTGACAGCAGCAAGTAGCCGCTAGATCAATATCAAATGGGTATTAGGCTCAGTTACATGAAACAAGTTACCTACCGTGGACCAGAGCAGATCACTATTGATGAGTGGATCTCCCCCGAACTTCCCGCCACCTACGTGGCCGTGAAAGTGGCCTATGTCGGAGTCTGCGGGACTGACTTGCATCTATATGCCGGTCATATGGATTCCCGCGTGACTACCCCACACGTTCCAGGTCATGAGATGTCTGGAGTTGTTGCCCGGATTGGCTCTGGAGTTAATGAATGGAAGTTAGGTGAGAAGGTAACTGTTCGACCGCTATTGCCTTGTAAAAATTGTCGAACCTGCAATGAAGGCAATTCACATATCTGTCCAAAATTAAAATTTATCGGCGTGGACCTTGGCGGCGCAATGCAACCAGAATGGATCGTGCCAGCAGAGTTGTTACATCGAATTCCAGAGCAGATCACCCTTCGTCAAGGTGCACTAATCGAACCACTTGCTGTTGCCATTCATGATGTGCGAATGGCAGATCTTGATCCAACCGATGTAATTACTATTGTTGGTGCCGGACCAATTGGTTTGTTGATCGGAATTGTTTGCGTATCTCGCGGACATAAAACATTTATTACTGACATAGATCAAACCCGCTTAGATGTTGCAAAATCACATGGAATGATTCCAGTAGCCCCAGATCAAGTAGAAGCTGCGGCACGTGAAGCAACAAATGGATTAGGCACTGATGTGGTCTTTGAAGTATCTGGTTCCGCAGGTGGTGCGACTTTAATCTCTTCCATAGTTAAACCTCGTGGAAAGATTATTGTTGTGGGAATACATGCAGAGTTGCGTCAGTTCAATCTGCAGCAAATATTCCACAAGGAAGTAACTATGCAAGGTGCGCGTGTCTACAAGTCAATTGATTTTGACGATGCAATTACATTTCTTGCCACACGCACCAAAGAACTTGAGCCACTAATCACCAAAGTCTTTCCGGTTGAAGATGCGTTAGAGGCCTACCTTTCACTGACTCGCGGTGGAAGCATCAAAAATTTAATCGCTATCTCAGAACC
>SYCR01000027.1:0-2826 GCA_005786885.1 Actinomycetota bacterium
CCACTTAATGCGCGCAGGTGCCGCTGGTGTATTAGTTGGTTTCGGTGGGGGAGCAGCACACACCACTCGCCAAGTTCTTGGAATTGCGGTGCCAATGGCCACAGCGGTTGCTGAAGTTGCTTCCGCCCGCCGTGAATATCTCGATGAATCAGGTGGACGATATGTTCATGTTATTGCAGATGGTTCGGTAACCAGAAGTGGCGACATCGCTAAAGCGATTGCATGTGGTGCGGACGCAGTGATGATGGGATCTCCACTTGCAAAAGCAGTTGAAGCGCCAGGCAAAGGTTGGCACTGGGGCAGCGAAGCAAGTCACAACTCACTTCCACGTGGCGAGCGCGTACATGTTGGCACTGTCGGCACTCTTGCTGAAATTTTTAATGGCCCATCGCATACTGCTGATGGATCTATGAATTTAGTTGGATCTTTGCGCCGGGCAATTTCAACAAGTGGTTATTCAGATGTAAAAGAATTTCAACGGGTTGAGGTGGTTATCCATCGCGCGTGATTTGGTTCTAGTTGTTGATTTCGGAGCGCAATACGCACAATTAATTGCTCGTCGCGTGCGCGAAGTAAATGTTTATAGCGAGATAGTTCCTTCAACAATTAGTGTTGCTCAGATCGTTGCATTAAATCCAAAAGCAATAATTCTCTCTGGCGGACCTTCAAGTGTTTATGCACCGGATGCTCCGAAGTTAGATTCAGCACTCTTTGATACGGGGATTCCAATCTTTGGCATTTGTTATGGCTTTCAAGTCATGGCTGCAGCACTCGGCGGCGAAGTAGCTAAAACTGGTAAATCTGAGTACGGCCGAACTGAATTTAAAGTTGAGAACGCAAAGGGTTTGCTTTCTGGTCTCCCTACACAGCAACAGGTTTGGATGTCCCACGGAGATAGTGTCACTAGCGCCCCTAAAGGATTTGTAACAACTGGTTCAACTGCACAAACACCCATCGCTGCTTTTGAAAGTAGTGATGGAAAATTAGCCGGAGTGCAATTCCATCCTGAAGTTTTACATTCAACTCACGGTCAAGAGATCTTGCGCCGTTGGTTGATTGATGTGGTTGGGTGCAATCCAAATTGGACAAGTGCGAACATTGCACAAGAACAGATCGCGCTGATTAAAAGCCAAGTAGGAGATGCGCGTGCGATTTGTGGTTTATCTGGAGGAGTTGATTCCGCTGTTGCTGCTGCGATTGTGCAACAAGCAATTGGCAAACAATTAACCTGTGTTTTTGTTGATCATGGACTTTTGCGAAGTGGCGAAGTGGAACAGGTTGAACGTGATTTTGTTGCCGCAACTGGAATTACTTTAAAGACCGTAGATGCGAAAGCAACTTTTTTGAATGCTTTGAAAGGCGTTATAGATCCAGAAGAGAAAAGAAAGATTATTGGCCGGGAATTTATTCGGGCTTTTGAAGCGGCTGCGCGCGAAATCGCTACAACTGAAGTTAAATTCTTAGTGCAGGGAACTTTATATCCTGATGTAGTTGAATCTGGCGGCGGTACCGGAACTGCAAATATTAAAAGCCACCACAATGTCGGTGGACTTCCAGATGATCTTAAATTTGAATTAGTAGAACCATTACGCGCATTGTTTAAAGATGAAGTAAGGGCGGTTGGATTGCAACTGAATCTCCCTGAGGAAATTGTTTGGCGCCAACCTTTCCCAGGTCCTGGACTTGGAATTCGAATAATTGGAGAAGTTACTCAAGAACGATTAGATCTTTTACGTGAAGCGGATCTGATTGTTCGTGATGAATTACATGCTGCTGGTTTAGATCGTGAAATTTGGCAGTGCCCAGTTGTATTGCTTGCAGATGTTCGAAGCGTAGGCGTACAAGGGGATGGGCGGACCTACGGTCATCCAATAGTTTTGCGTCCGGTGTCGAGTGAAGATGCAATGACTGCTGATTGGTCGAGATTGCCTTATGACGTGTTGGCAAAAATTTCTAACCGAATCACAAATGAGGTTGCTGGAATCAACCGGGTTACTTTAGATATCACGAGCAAACCACCAGGAACTATTGAGTGGGAATAGCAGTTAGTTTGTATTAACTATTCGGAATGCTTCAGCAATCCTTCCTTCAGGAAAACCTGCGGCTTCTGCAGTTCGCGTTCCCCATTCTTTAACTAAATTCTCCAACTCTGCGTTGTGTGCAGTTTGTGATGCATGAGCGTGCAATGTTTTCATTTTCAAATCAAAAGTATCTGTAATGTCAACAAAATGATCTGGGTTAGCGAAAGCTGTCACCCAAACTTCCTTCACGCGCCACGGCATTAAACCCTCATCATCTAATAAATCAGTAAATGCAAAGGGATTTCGCGCATCCGGGTAGACGGCTTGAATCGATGCTTCGCCTGCAGCTAAATGATCTGGATGGCTTGCGCCGATACGATCCCAATTTCTTTCTGGACTTTGACAAACCATTCGATCTGGTTGTGATTTACGAATTTGGCGAACAAGGTCTTTTCGCAACCCGAGTGTTGCCTCAAGATGTCCATCAACATAATTCAAAAATGTAATATCAGTGACGCCAATAGCCGCACCTGCTGCAATTTGCTCACGTTGCCGAATTGCCGGCATCTCTTCTTTAGTAAAACCAGATGCTTCGCCGCCTTGATCACCATTGGTGCAAAATACATATGCGACTTCAATACCCTTTTTTATCCATTGTGCGATCGTTCCGGATGCTCCAAAGTCAGAGTCATCGGGGTGGGCACTAATGACTAGTACGCGTTTGATTTCACTATCGTCGATCGGTGGCATGACATCTCCTTGACGGCTCTTATGGCTAGGCTCGTACATTATGAGTGATGAGACC
>SYCR01000003.1:0-3944 GCA_005786885.1 Actinomycetota bacterium
ATCGGAATTTCAGCAACACCTGGACCGTAAAACTCGACAAATTTTCCAACAACTCCATGCTTACGCAAAATTTGAGTAATTGTTAACGCTAAATCTGTAGCGGTAGTTCCAGTTGGTAATTTTCCAGTTAACTTAAATCCAACAACTCTTGGAATCAACATTGAGACTGGTTGGCCAAGCAAGGCCGCTTCAGCTTCAATTCCCCCAACGCCCCAACCAAGTACACCCAAACCATTAACCATGGTGGTGTGTGAATCAGTACCAACAACTGTATCTGGATAGGCACGCAATACTCCAGATACTTCTCGAGTCATAACGACTCTTGCTAAAAATTCGATATTTACTTGGTGAACAATTCCAGTTCCAGGAGGAACAACTTTGAATTCATCAAAAGCACCTTGTCCCCAACGCAAGAAACGATAACGCTCACGGTTGCGCTCATATTCAACATCTGTATTTTGTTCAAAAGAAGTGTTAGTTCCAAAGAAATCTGCGATGACTGAGTGATCAATTACTAATTCTGCAGGAGCGAGTGGATTTACTTTGGTTGGGTCTCCCCCAAGGTCTGCGATGGCTTCACGCATTGTTGCTAAATCAACTACACAAGGAACTCCCGTGAAATCTTGCATAATGACTCGAGCTGGTGTGAACTGAATTTCTGTTTCGACATCTGCAGTTGGATTCCATGCCGCAAGTGCTTTGATCTGTTCAGCGGTGATATTTGCACCGTCTTCATGGCGTAATAAATTTTCAAGCAAGATTTTTAAGCTAAATGGAAGATTGGTAGCACCGGCTATGCGGGTGATATCGAAGATCTCATAATCAGTTGAATTTACATTTAATACGCTCTTGCTTTTTAAGGAATCCTTGCTCATTGGGCGCCTTCCAAATTTATCTTGATATCAAGATATTACCGGAATATAGGTAGCAATGCACTCGACGTGAGCGGTCATTGGAAAGGCGTCAAAAGCTGCAATAGACCTTAATTTGTACCCGGATTCAGCCAGATATGCGGTATCTCGGGCCAGCGAGGCTGGGTCGCAAGAGACGTAACAGATCGCGCGGGGAGCTAATTTAGCCATCTGAACCACCACGTCATTTCCAGCACCTGCACGTGGAGGATCGAGCACAATTAAATCAACTTTATTTAATCGCGGTAAAAACTTAGCGACATCGCCTTGATGAATTGAAACTGAACCGGTCTTTGCAAAATTAACTTTTGCATCCTTAATTGCGCTTGCTCCAGTTTCGATCAATTCAACTGTACAGCCGCGAGCAGCAAGTGGTTTTGCAAATAAGCCAACTCCGCCATATAAATCAAGTGCAATATCGCCAGATCTAGGTTCGAGTTCCGACATAACCCGAGCGATAAAAACTTCAGGCGCTTTTTTATTTCCTTGCCAAAAACTATCAATACTTACTTGGTATTCGAATTTTTCTCCAGCCACTTCTACAACTTCGGTTTGCAACATGGGGCCATCAGCGACTCTGACAATTTCATTTTTCTCAAGTACAACTGATCTATCCCCCGTCGAAGAAGTCAACACTTCAACACGATCTTGTGATGCCCATCTTTGTTTTGTAACTTCTGGAAGATCTAATGCTGGTGCGGCAATTAAGCAATCATCAATTGCATAAAGCTCATGCGATCTGGCTCCAAGAAATCCAACTTCACCGTCTTTCCCGACATGCATCGAGATCCGGGTGCGGTAACTAAGACCATCTTCAACTCCAGCAATTGTTAATGCTTGTACCTCTACATCAATATCCATCTTGGCTAAACGGGCAAACTGCTCTTTAATGATTCCACTCTTAAATTTGCGTTGTGCAGATGGTGAAATAAATTGAAAATCACAACCGCCACAACCTTTTGCTTTTGCGTGCTTACATGGAGGCTTTACGCGGTCTGGTGATTCAACCAAGATTTCAATTGCATCACCGCGGCAAAAAGTCGAGCCGGTAGAAGTAATCCGAGCTTTCACACGTTCGCCAGGGATGGCATAACGCACAAAAATCACCCAACCATCATGACGGGCAACTCCGTGACCACCATGAGCCATCGAAGCAATTTCGACCTCCACAACTTGGCCGATCTGCAATTTCGCGGCTTGAAGGCCCTTTTGATTGGTCTTGCTGGATCTGCCCGGTGCGCTCATGACGCGAGGGTATCGGGTGTAGGTTTGACCTTATGCACGTTGTCGTAATGGGTTGCGGTCGCGTCGGAACGCTGATCGCCCAACGGTTAGAAAAAGCCGGCCACAGTGTGGCAATAATTGATCAAAATCGGGAGTCATTCCGCAGGCTTGGTTCAAATTTCGATGGCGCTACGGTTACCGGTGTTGGTTTTGATCGCGACACATTACTTGAAGCGGGAATCGATCGTGCAGATGCTTTTGCAGCGGTGAGCAACGGTGATAACTCAAATATTTTGGCGGCACGTGTTGCTCGCGAAACTTATAACGTGAAAAATGTTGTTGCGCGTATTTATGATCCAGGTAGAGCAGAGATTTATCAGCGTCTGGGAATTCCAACTGTTGCAACTGTGGTTTGGACAGCGGATCAGATTTTGCGCCGATTAATACCGGATGGATCACTCCCAGAATGGCAAGATCCAACTGGTTCAATCAAATTACTAGAAGTTCACATGCACGAAGGTTGGTATGGCCTGCCTGCAACAAAAATCGAGGAAGTTACTGGTGCACGTTTAGCTTTCATAACCAGATTAGGTAAAGGTGTTCTCCCGGACGGACACACGGTTTTACAAGAAGGCGATCTGGTTCACATATTAGTTGCGGGAGATCAACGTGAAAATCTTGAATCAACTCTGGCGCAATCTCCTGGAGGTATGTAAATGAGAGTTGCAATAGCCGGAGCCGGAAATGTGGGGCGAGCGATTGCTCGCGAACTTCTAAGTAATGGTCACAGTTTGTTGCTGATCGACAAAGACCCAGCAGCAATGAAAATGGATTCAGTTCAAAATGCAGATTGGTTGATGGCTGATGCTTGCGAAATCGCATCACTTGATAACGCAAAATTAAGTGACTGTTCAGTATTTGTGGCCGCAACTGGTGATGACAAAGTTAATTTGGTGGCATCGTTTCTGGCCAAAACTGAATATGGCGTACCTCGCGTTGTTGCGAGAGTTAATCACCCAAAAAATGAATGGATGTTTGATTCATCTTGGGGTGTAGATGTTTCAGTTTCTACCCCGCGAATGCTTTCAGCTTTAGTAGAAGAGGCTGTAACTGTTGGTGACTTAGTACGACTATTTTCACTCCGTTCAGGAGAGGCCAACCTGGTCGAAATTACATTGCCTGCACATAGTCCATGTGTTGGCAAAAGAGTTGCAGATGTCGAGCTTCCGGAAGATTCCGCACTTGCGGCAATTTTACGTGATGGTCGAGTGTTAACTCCTAAACCTGCAGATGCTTTTGCTGCTGGAGATGAATTAATAATTATTGCTGCTGCTGCGGCTGAGCCTTTATTGCAACGTTGTTTTGCTCCAGAACATTAAATTGAATTAAACTGCTTCTGCTTGCTCACTTTCATTTTTAGCTTTAGGAACATTTCTTATAATCAACCAACTACCCCACGCTACTGCGATGAATAATGGATAACCCATAACAAGTCTGGCGACGCCAAGCAGGTCAACATTCCCGGCTCGATAAAGTGGATATTGCACCGCTAAGCGACCAAAAAATAATCCCACCCAAAGCCAACCTGCTTTGATGTAAGCAGCGCGCCGAATCGGATCTTTGCGCCAAGCCAGATTTTCTCCCAAAATGGGACCAAGTATTAATCCCAAGATTGGTAATTTAATTAAATTCAAAAACAAATACACACTTCCATAAACCACGTTGATGATCAGGCCTGGCAAGTAGAAATTTTCAGCTTTCCCAGTTTTGGTTGCGAAAAATGCACAAATTGCCACTCCAAACAATCCA
>SYCR01000028.1:0-7683 GCA_005786885.1 Actinomycetota bacterium
AAGTTGCATGCTTTTGGTGATGCTAAAAAAGATGCAGAGCTATCATTAAAACTTCGCGCGCATGTTGGTCCTGATATCGCACTTATGTATGACGGTTCGGCTGGTTTTGATTTGATGGATGCGGTTTACCTCGGACATGCGTTAGATGAGGCTGGATTCCTTTGGTATGAAGAGCCAATGCGGGAGTTTTCAGTCACTGCTTACAAATGGTTAGGTGAGCGAGTACGAATTCCATTACTACTTGGCGAAGTAACCGAGGGTGCACATATGAGCGCTGGAGATTTTGTGGCAACAGGTGTTGCAAGCGCACTTCGCGTCTCAACATTTCTACGTGGTGGCTTTACCGGCGCAATGCGTATCGCTCACTTAGCTGACACATTCCATCTTCGTGCAGAAGTACATGGATTTGGATTGGAGCAAGCACATCTTTGCATGGCGATTAAGAACAACACTTATTACGAGTCCTTGATCAAAGACAACCCATTTAAGGAATTAGGACAAGATTTACCGGTAGATAAAAATGGAATGATTCATGCTCCAAAGAGTCCAGGAATTGGATATGAAACTTTGTGGGCTGAAAAGGGCGCTCCAAAAGAGTTAGCAAAGTTCCTAAAAGGCTAAGTTAATTCCCTCCACTAATAATTCAAATTAATTCAAATTAATTCAAATGAAGAACGGAAGTAAGTAAGCAAATGGCAAAGATCACTGGTTTTAAAACTTTGGATGTGCGTTTTCCTACTTCTCGTGGATTAGATGGTTCGGATGCAATGAATAAGGATCCTGATTATTCTGCGGCGTATCTGACATTAGAAACAGGTACGCCGGGATTAGAGGGAAACGGATTTGTCTTTACTTTGGGACGTGGAAATGATCTCGCTTGTGACGCCATAGACTTAATCGCGCAGAGATTAATTGGTCGCGATCTGGGTCAACTCTCTAAATCAATGGGAGCACTTGCTCAAGAATTAGTTCGAGATAGCCAAGTACGTTGGCTCGGACCTGAAAAAGGCGTAACTCATATGGCAACTGGAGCAGTTCTTACTGCTGTCTGGGATTTAGTTTCTAAAATTGCCGGAAAACCACTTTGGAAATTGCTTTCAGATATGTCTCCGGAGGAGATAGTTGAATTAGTTGATTGGCGTTATCTCACTGATGCACTAACTCCAGCCGAAGCATTAGAGATGCTCAAGAAAGTTCAACCAAATCGTGCAGCTAATGAAGCCAAGATGCTTGCTGAAGGATTGCCCGCCTATACAACTACCCCAGGTTGGCTTGGATATTCCGATGAAAAAATGGTACATCTTGCAAAAGAGGCTGTTGCAGATGGATTTACGCTAATTAAATTGAAGTGCGGTGCATCCTTAGAAGATGACAAACGCCGACTAAGACTTGCTCGTGAAGCGGTAGGTCCAAATGTGAAACTTGCAGTTGATGCCAACCAGGTTTGGGATGTTCAGGAAGCAATTGATTGGATTAATGCTCTAGGAGATGTAAATCTGCATTGGGTTGAAGAACCTACAAATCCAGATGACGTAGTAGGTCATGCTGCAATTGCAAAAGGTATTGCGCCTGTAAAAGTAGCAACTGGTGAAGCCTGTGCAAACCGAGTTATGTTCAAACAATTCTTGCAATTAAAAGGTTTGTCTTACATGCAGATCGACTCAGCACGCGTGGGTGGCGTAAATGAGAATGTGGCAAATGTTTTATTGGCCGCAAAATTTGGTATTCCAGTGTGTCCGCATGCAGGTGGGGTTGGATTGTGTGAAATGGTCCAACATTTTGCAATGTTCGATGCAGTGGCAGTTTCTGGCCATCATGATGATCGAATCATGGAGTACATGGATCACCTCCACGAACATATGTCCGTTCCAACAGATGTGCGCCATGGAAGGTACTTCCCACCCTCAAAACCAGGAGCTGGCGCTGAAATGCTCAAGAGCAGTTTGGCAGATTTCACTTATCCAACAGGTCCACAGTGGAAAGATTTTGTATAACGCAAGCACTACAAACTAAATAAGAGAGTAAAGTACTGAAATAGTATGAACCGAAACCGGAACTACCGCTAGAGAGGCACAAACAATGTCAGCACGTGAGTTTGAAGGATTAACTGCAGTTGTTACCGGAGCCGCATCGGGAATTGGACTTGCTACTGCAACGTTGCTGCACGCTAGAGGCGCGACTGTCTACGGTCTTGACCTAAATAAAGGTGAGATGGAAGCAACCGGAGTTGCAACTTGGATTGAGTGCGACGTTAGTGATACCCCCTCTGTAGAAAAAGCATTTGCCGAAGTTGCCAAGAAAAGTTCAGTTATCGATGTACTAATTAATAATGCTGCAATCGGATCAATTGGAACAATCGAAAGTGAATCTGACGCAAATTGGGAAAAAGTCTTTAACATCAATGTTTATGGATTAGCTCGTGTTTCACGAACTGCGCTGCCTTCAATGCGCAAAAGTAAAAGTGGTGCAATCGTAAACGTTTGCTCAGTTGCCGCCACTGCCGGAATTCCAAACCGAGCAATTTACAGCGCCTCAAAAGGTGCAGTATTAACTCTTACTCTTGCTATGGCTTGCGATCTGATCAATGACAAGATTCGGGTTAATTGCGTAAATCCAGGAACAGCAGACACTCCATGGGTACAACGTTTACTTGCCCAAGCGGCCGATCCAGTTGCAGAACGTGCACGCCTTGAAGCCCGCCAACCTTCTGGTCGTTTAGTCACCTCAGAAGAGATCGCCAGTTCGATCGCATTTTTAGCAAGCCCAATGCAAAGTGCAATTACTGGCACGGCTTTAGGTATCGATGGTGGAATGCAAGGTTTACGGATTCCTAAATAACTGAAGCAGGCGAGTAAAGTTGCCTAAACTCGTTTGAAAGGGGCCATTCGTGAGTAATTACAGTGTTGGTCCACGGCACATACCGCGGCATAGTGCCCTTTCTGATGACACTTTTGATCACATCCGCGAGTTAATTTTGCATTATGAAATCACTCCTGGCGAACACATCAGTATTGATGGATTAAGTAGAGCAATGGGTGTCTCACAAACTCCGATTCGTGAAGCACTTGCTCGTCTCGAATCTGAAGGCCTAGTTATTAAAGAACCACTTAAAGGTTACTCCGCTACATCTTTAATTACTAAAAAAGAGTTTGATGATCTCTTTCAATTTAGATTATTAATTGAACCTTGGGGCGCAGCACAGGCTGCTGAAAATATAAATGAAGCAGGACGAGATGCTCTTCAGCGGGAGTTAACTCTGGCTGATGAAGCAACAATGCAAGAGGATTCTTTTGTCGCAATCACTGAACATGATGCCCGTTTCCATAATTTAATCGCGAAACTATCTGGAAATAACTCAGTCATGATGGCTTATGAGCGCACCCACTGTCATTTACATTTATACCGACTGTACTTTTCTGAAAAAAGTAACAAAAATCAACGAGACAAAAACTCGGTAGATGAAAATGCAGTATCGGATCTATTTCGACATTATTATTCTGCAGATACCGGTCATCTATCAATCACAGAGCACAAAAAAGTTACTGCTGCGATTATTGCCAAAGATCCAGAGCGAGCAAGTGCTGCATTGCACGCACACATTGCTGGATCGCGTGAGTTTCTGATTAAGACTATGGATGTACTCGGTCGTCCCTAACTAAAATCTAATTAGTGACGGTTTAAAAGTTTCACATGGTTCGGCGTTAGCTCTTCCAAAGTAGAAACCCCGAGTAATTTCATATTTCTAACCATCTGAGACTGCATAATTTCTAATGCTCTCTCAACTCCATCTTGTCCCCCGGCCATCAATCCATACAAATAAGCACGGCCAACATAAGTAAATTTCGCACCTAATGCCACGGCTGCAAGGACATCGGCTCCGTGCATGATTCCAGTATCAATATGAATTTCGTAATCTTTAGCAAACTCTTTTCGAATATCTGCTAACAGATGGAGCGGGGCTGCGGCTCTATCTAGTTGCCGTCCTCCGTGATTTGAAAGCAACACTGCATCAGCGCCTAATTCAGCAGATTTCTTGGCATCCTCTAAATTTTGTACGCCTTTTACAATCAAATTACCTTTCCACTGCTCACGCACCCACTTCAAATCTTCAAAAGTCATAGTCGGGTCAAACATGTAATCGAGTAACTCACCAACAGTGCCAGGCCAATTTGATAGAGATGCAAATTGAATTGCTGGTGTGGTTAAGAAGTTGATCCACCAGGCTGGCCTGGGCAAAGCATCGATTACTGTTTTAGCACTCAATCGTGGTGGAACTGTTAAACCATTTCGGTAATCTCTAATTCGTTGCCCAGATGCAGGCACATCCACAGTTAGTAGCAAGTTTTTTACGCCAGCTTTTTGCGCTCTTTCAACCAGAGCCATGCTTCCTTCACGATCTTTCCACATATATAATTGAAACCAGTTGCTTCCATTGGGTGCTGCAGCAACCACATCTTCGATGGTTGTTGTTCCAAGAGTAGAAAGTGAAAAAGGAATTCCAAATTTTTCAGCAGCGCGTGCACCGGCGATCTCACCCTCGGTTTGCATCATGCGCGCAAAACCTGTTGGTGCGATTCCCATAGGCATCGAAAACTTTTGACCTAAGACTTCACAGGTGAGATCTGCTTTTGAAACATCTTTGAGAATGCTTGGATTAAATTCGATATCTTGATAAGCCTTCCTGGCTCGAGCCAGACTAATTTCAGATTCTGCAGAGCCATCGGTGTAATCAAATGGACCCGTAGGGGTGCGCCTTTTAGCGATGTCGCGCAGATCCCAGATTGTGTAGGCGGCGGCCAGACGGGCTTTCTTGCGTTTTAAGGTTGGCAATGAAAAGACCAAAAGTGGTTTAAGTTCACGCCATTTAGGGAATTGACGTTTTACATTTTTGGTTTTGCCCTTGTTTTTACTCTGATCGCTCATGCCTTAATACTATTAGAAGGGCTGGATTTTGCTAACTCTCGATCATCCTAAAATCTATATTTTTTGGCGGCCGGGCACTTTGTCGGACCTGTTTTCTGATTTGATCATCAACAGGAACCCCGGATATCTGCGCGGCCAAAATCGCCTGATACTCAAACCAGATCGCCACTAACGTGGATTCGCCTTCTCGAATTTGGGCAAAAGTGCGATTAAAGATTTTTGCTAAAAATTCAAAATGACCTAACTGCAACGCTGCTCTCGCCGCTGCTAAATCTATTCGCTCACTTGGAACTCTAATTGAAATAATCTCACTGTAAATTTTCCAAAGTTGCTCGTACTTTTCTGCAGTAATAAGTAACTGTAAATACTCTTCATAAAAAGCATCATGTAACTCTGGAGCAAATTTGTTTATAGCTTCTTTGTAAAGGTCTAAAGCTTTTGACAAGTTACCTGCTTCTCTTTCCGCTATCGCTAAATTTCGTAGTGCCCAAGGCGAAGGGTCGAATTCTAGAGATTTACTCCAATGGTCAATCGCTAATTCTTTCTCACCAATTTCAAAATAGTAATTTCCAATATGAAGTGCACTCAACCAATTTTGGTGGCTTTCCTCTAAAAGCAAAATCCATTCTTTTTGAACCATCCATGATTTGGGTATCTTGGTTACATCACTACTTGGATAATTTCCAGTTTCAAGTAATTCAATCCAATCGCCTGTCTGATCGCTTTTGGCAGATTCGAAAAGTAAGCCAGCAGGGATAATCTCTCCAGATTTCTCCCTTCGTCTCTGTTCCAGTGCACCCCAGTTACTTCCTTGAAACAGAATCTCCTCTGGGGTTTGAATAGCCAGTTTTTCAAATCTTAGATTTTCACTTTCAAGTAAATCCATCGGGACGACTTTTTCTATTTGATCTGAGATTTTTTCTTGCGCGGCTGACCACTCTGCGTTAAGTAGTTGCTGATTTTCTCTTTTTTCATAACTACCGAAAAATTGTGTGAAAGTAATCTCCGAATGGCCAAGCATTTGGTAACCATGTAATTGGGTTGGAGCAAGTCCAGCCTGAAGTTCTAAATAGGGAGAAAAATTTGGTGAGGAACCATCTGATAGGAATTCCTGCCAGCCCCTGCCTCCAACGTGATTGCCCCAGCAAAACATCTTCTTGTAGCGCAATCCCGCCGTACTACGTTCATAAAAAACTTGACCGTCTTCATAAAGGATTGATTCCCATGGAGAGCTCATAGTTTTGGAGTTTTGAAAGAAATACTCATTAGCAAATGGAAAATTCTGCGGAAACGAGAGGTCAACACCTGGCACTGTTGGCAGATATGGCAATTTACCTGTTCCGTAGCCGGCAAAACCTTGATCCACAAAAATAACTTCATCGGTACTACCAAATACTCGAGCTTTTGGAGTTTCACGAACTGCAATATTTGTCCACCAATACATGGGCGTCATTTCAGAGCGATCATTAATAATTCGAACATGAACTCTTAAATTCCTTGCTCCTGAGGGCAAATGGCAGTCAATAGCCCAATAGAAATTGCGAGTTCTTTCATAATCATAAATCCGGATAAATTCATGGCCATCGTCATCAATTAATTTTGCGATATGAACAGGCGAACAGGTTCCAAATGTGTGGCCATATTGCCCCATATTCCATTCAATACCACCTGAAAACCAAGCGTTTAAAATCGACAGGTTGGCAAATTGCAGAATTGGATTTGTAAATAGTAATTCTCGTTGATTCTCTTTATCAAAAAGTGAATATAAACGTCCACCAAGTTCAGGCAAAAAAGTTGCTTTCAAATATTCATTTTCAAGAACTACTGTGGTGATTTCCGTTGAAGTCAATTCTCGGGTGTATCTGTCTTGCCAACGGTGCGGAAGATAGATTTCCCCAGTTTCATAGCCAACTAAATTACTTTGTTCAGCAGAAAACTCATTTAGAAACTTTACCGAGCGGTCCCTATTTTGATTTCTGAAAATCGGAAGCGGATTTTCGCCCCCGATTTTCGCTGCCTGAATGGATATTTTGGAGACAGAAACTTTACTTTGGGAAATTTTTAACTCATTTCGTAGCGAGTGAGCATTCCAGTTCCAATTGCTGCACGACGTACTCGTTCACGTGCAGTTGCTTCCACCGCACCTTGCAAATGGGTACCAGATGGGTAAAGCCCAGGTGCATTACGAACGGTAAATTTCAAATAGATCGGAGCTGCAACGCGAACTAAATCTGGAACCTCATAATGACGAACTGCACCCCCAAAATCGTCAGCAGCTTCTACGTAGACATCCACAGGGATATCAACTTGCGAACGGATAGCTGAAATCTGAGCCAAAGATAAATCGGTAGTTAGATTCAAAGTAGAAGCGCCAAGATCTTCATACAACGCGGCGGTCGCTGGATTGTTGCAAGGAAGAGCAACTGAGGTTTTCAATACTAAATCTGCCGGCAAATCCCCACTGCGTTTAGCTTTACCTAAAACATCAAGTAATCCAATATCACCAACTAATATCGATTTAACTCCTAGTTTAACTCCGTGTAGAACATCTTCTACGGCAAAGCGAAGTTGATCGGCGCCACGTAGTGATGGATGAACTGTTGCACTTGATGTGCCGATAGTTGCACGACCAATATCCCAAGAGGAACGTGGGCCGACAAAAAGACAAACTTCGGCTTTAGCTTTTTCGCCCAGCTCTAAAAATTCTTTGATCTCTGGATCTGTAAGCATCATGATTCCGCTACCTTGGCTGGCGCGATG
>SYCR01000029.1:0-2730 GCA_005786885.1 Actinomycetota bacterium
AGATCTTCTGAATGTCTAGAGATTACTTCAATGCTTGCCTGTTCGAGCGCTTCTATCGTTTCCGGGCGAGCATCATCGATCGCAGATCTCATACCGGACATTAGAGGTTGCACTCTGAAATAATGTCCCTTGCGCAAGATATTGTTTAACTGCCAATCAATTGCATGATTGCTTGCTTGAGAAGTTATGTCCATAATTGGCCTAGCCCAATTTGCTAATCCCCAGTGACGAACCTCTTCATATTGGAGTATTCGAGATACAGCACCGGTTCCTAGAGAAATTATTGTCATTTCGTCTTCATCAAATCCCAAGGATTGCGCATGAGCAAAAGCGCACATTGATGGATTATTTGCAAAAAGTGCCCCATCTAGGAAAGCCATTCCTTCTTCATCATTAAATTTTGCAGCAGGCTCGAAATAGGTGGGGGCTGCACTTGTAGCTCTCGCCACAAAACTCATTAGGTGATCTTTTCTAGGATTTTCGCGTGCTTCACTTCTTAAGAAAAAGTGGGGTTCACCACTTTCTACTTCGAAAGCAGTTATCAGCACTTCAATTAAAGCTTCACTTAACTTTACTTCACCGAAAATTTCATTTAATGCCATATCTATTCCATCTGCGGAATATCTCTCGCTTGTTAAGCCTTTCAAAACATCAAGCATTTTAAATCCAGAGTTATCAAAAATCCGTCCATATGCTTCGCGATAATAAGCCGCTAATTCTGGTGCACTCCATTTAGGTTTTCCGTCTGCTCCTGGAGTTGCAAGTGCCAAAGCGATATGTCCACCAGCAGATGTCCCAGAAATTAAATCAAAAAGTTGACTGATTGGCTTGCCCATTCGCTTTTCAATTTCGACAACAACCATGCCGGGAATCAACCCACGCACACCGCCACCATCAATTGAAAGGATTTTCATATCACTACTTTATCGAGCAGAGTGTGGGGTTGCTACTAACCTAGAATTTTCACTAGTTTCGTGGCTGCAATTTCAATCTGTTCTACACTCACATCCATATGTGTGACTAAGCGCAAATACTTAGGACCTAGAGCACCTGCAAGCACGCCTTCTTCTCTCAGCGCTGCGCTGGCTTGGCTCGCATTTAATCGGTGAGATTTCAGATTTAACCCCACAATATTTGAATCGACATTCTTAGGATCTACGACATCTGGGGACGCCGAGTGAATTGCTTTTGCCAAAATTTGTGCATGGTGATGATCTTTTGCTAATCGTGAAATGTTCTCATCAAGCGCATAATGCGCTGCTGCTGCAAGAATTCCGACTTGACGCATTCCAGCACCCAATCTTTTTCGCAAAACTCGAGCAGTAGCTATTTTTTCTTTGCTCGATAACAAAACAGAACCGATTGGCGCACCAAGGCCTTTTGATAAACAAACACTAATAGTTTCAAAATATTTTCCATATTCCAAAAATGATGTCCCAGTCGCTACATGTGCATTCCAAATACGTGCGCCATCTAAATGTAATGAAATTCCAACTTCTTTACTTAGTGCATACAACTTTGCAATTTCACTGATCGGCTGAACAGTTCCACCACCGAAATTGTGAGTGTTCTCAATTGCGATAGCTGTTGTAGAAACCAAATATGCACCAGCATCTGGCCTAGCCAAACGAATCGCCTCAGCTGCGTCCAGTAATCCGCGTTCTGCATGCCACGTTCGAGTGGTGACACCACCTTGAGCAGCACCCGCTCCTAATTCTGCGCGCACTACATGTGCATCCTCTTCACAAAGCAACTCTTCTCCAGGTTTTACAAGTAAACGTATTCCCAATTGATTAGCCATTGATCCAGTTGGCGTAAATAAGCCAGATTCCTTTCCAAACATTTTCGCCACACGCTCTTCGAGTGAATTAACAGTTGGGTCTTCACCATAAACATCATCGCCAACTTCAGCACTTGCCATCGCTGAGCGCATTCCTTCTGATGGTTTGGTGAGGGTGTCTGAACGTAAATCAATACTCATGCGGGTGAGGTTATCGCTAATGTCATAAAATCCAAATAAAGGACCACAATTTAAATATGTCTAGTACAAAGTTTTTTTCCATTTAGGCCAATTTCAAGATGGCTACATTCAGTCTTAATTTTATCAAATGCAGAATCACCAAAGTGAAAACGATATGCAAGAGCTAGTAAAACTCTAATATTTATATCTGGCGCTGATTTCAGTGCAAAGCCTTTTGCAAGGCGGGAAATGGTATTCTCAATAACTTTTTCTGTGTGCGAAGTTTTTATTGCGATGGCGGAATTAGAAAGTCCGTCACACATATGTTTACCTACGAGATGCTCGAAAGGCGTTAACTCTCGGGTCAGAATGGTTAAATCCATTGGAATCTCCGTTCATCCGTGAATCGCTTATTAAGTTATTCGGGCCGAAGAGGGGAATCGAACCCCTAACCGCCCGATTACAAGTCGGGTGCGCTACCAATTGCGCCACTTCGGCAATGCAGGAGTTCAAAACCCCAACGACTCAATTATGTCAGGTTTATCTTCCCTACAGAAATATTCACTTGCTAGGCTCACCACCATGAAAATCACAATGACTGGCGCAATCGGCCGAATCGGGAAAGTTACCACCCAACTCCTCGTAGATCGTGGCCATGAGGTGGTCGCAGTCGATATTGCAGACGGTCCAGTACCTGCTGGCATCAAATTGCATGTAGGAGATTTAACCGATCTTGATTTTGCCGACAAAGTAGTTGCTGGCTCAGATGC
>SYCR01000030.1:0-4405 GCA_005786885.1 Actinomycetota bacterium
GAATTCCAAAAGAAAGGGCAATTGGCATAAAACCATTGCCAAAATTTGAAATCAATCGAGCAGATATCAGTTTGGTAAATCCTGGGTAATTTCGTAAAACCCTTAAATCCTCTAACATCAATTAAATTTTCTTGATGCAGGCATCTAGCGCTTCATCAATACTTTTGCTCCAAAATAAAGCTTCAAGTTGCTGTGCTTTCACAAACTTCTCGCGCTCAAGATGATTTAAAAGTTCTCTAAGTGGCGTGTAAAAATCTGTTGAGTCAAGAACTACGAGTGGTTTTTTGCTAAAACCTAGAGTGCCCCCAACCCAAATTTCGAAAAACTCTTCCATCGTGCCAGCACCGCCCGGAAGAGTAATAAAAGCATCAGAAAAATCATCCATCAATGCTTTTCGCACTCGCATGTCATCGACAACATGTAACTCATCGGCATGAGGGTCTGCAAATTCAATATCAGCTAATCTTTTTGGAATTACACCTACAGTTCTGCCACCTGCTTCTCTGCACGCACGTGAAACAGCGCCCATCATCGAAAGCTGGCCACCGCCCCAAACTAAACTCCACCCTCTTTTTGCAATGGCTTGTCCCAAATCATGAGCCAACTCGACGTATTTTTCATCGATATCTTCTGAGGCTGAACAGTAGACACAGATTCGCATGCGCTCAGGATAGAGGGGAAGCGGTAGCGTTTGCCCTATGAATAAGCCGGCTTCAGGAATTGGTATTGCCACTATTGCAAGCTCAGGTGCCACATTAGATGTTTGGTACCCAGCACCAAGCCTTGCTCCTTTAACTAAAGCCGATCAAAGTGAAAAAATTAAGTCGAATTTAGAGGCACTGGCTCTTCCCGATCCAATTCGCGGAGTCACCAGAAAAATTGTTGAAATTGAAATAGATCTAAATGTGCCTCCTAAATCAACTGAAGATGCATATCTGCGCTTGCACTTGCTTTCGCACCGGTTGGTTGCACCACATGGTCTGGCCCTTGATGGAATATTCCCATTGCTTGCAAATGTCGTTTGGACTTCGCAAGGGCCTTGTGAAAATAACGATTTTGAAATGACTCGGATGCGAATGCTTGCCCGTGGTCCAGTAATTGTTTATGGCGTAGATAAATTTCCGCGAATGGTTGATTATGTGATGCCAAGCGGAGTTCGCATTGCTGATGCTGATCGTGTTCGACTTGGTGCGCATCTTGCGAGTGGCACAACTGTGATGCATGAAGGTTTTATTAACTTCAACGCTGGGACACTTGGAACATCGATGGTCGAAGGTCGAATTTCCGCCGGAGTTGTTGTTGACGATGGTTCTGACATTGGCGGTGGAGCATCGATCATGGGAACACTTAGTGGTGGTGGTAAAGAAGTTATTTCAATCGGAAAAGGATGCCTACTAGGCGCAAATTCAGGGTTAGGAATTTCACTCGGAGATAACTGCATTATTGAATCGGGTACTTATATTACAGCGGCCTCTAAAGTTTTACTTCCAGATGGGCAGATCGTAAAGGCTCGCGAACTATCCGGAGCAACTGGATTGCTATTCCGTCGTAATTCACAAAGTGGTGGACTCGAAGTAATCCCACGAACCGGAACTTGGGGCGGCTTAAACTCTGTACTTCACGCGAATTAATTAATATCGGCATAAAGATCTGAAGGAATATCAGAACCAATAATTGTCACGGAAGCGATGGTTGGATACAAAGTTAAAGTCTCGCGAACTATCTCGATGCTTTCCTCGTCCGAAAGTTCGGCTCCTAACACTACTATTGGCGAACGCCAAGCACCGCTCAAAATTGCCGCTGCAAGCGAACGGGTGACTATCACTTTACTGGGTGATGGATTATCAATTACTTGGTAAGGATAAATTCCAGAATTTTTTCGCTTAGCCAAAAATTGTGAAACTACTTTACTTTCTCGCTCAAAAGATTTCCAAATAATGGGTGCGTTTGCTGAGATTAAAGTATTTGACTGCGTTGCCAGCCATTCACTCTCTTCATTGTAAACAATTAGCGGATTCCCAGCCATTTTTTTCCCAAGAGTAATGGCGACACTTTGGAAGCTATTGCCAGAAATAAAAGTTGGTATTAAACCAGCTTTTACTACGGTTGCTTTTGATGGTAACGCATTAAGATTTCCAATTAAAGTTACTTTCTTAATCTTTCGATGATTGAGTTCAGTAAGTGTTGCATCACTTATCTTTCGTCCAGTGGTTACAAAAAGTGGAGTTTTCTGAGTATTAGCAAATGCCATTGCTGAGAACGTAACTTCTGGTTCTTCATTAACATTCACAAGAATTGCGTTTTGCGAAGTAGTCCAAAAATTCTTAGCTATAGCAATCGCAATTTCATCTATCAACTCTGTGTCTATAACTTTGGTATTTAACTGAATCCAAGCTGAAGGCAATTTCAATAATGATCTAAACTTTTCACCAGTTAATTGTGAACTTTTACCATTTGCACTAAAGGCGGCAATCCTCTTTACAGCGCCTCCTCCAGTACGTGCAGTGACTTCATATCTGGCGACATCAGGTAAATTAAAAGCCTTAGCCATATTTGCCTGAGAAATTGAGCGTGACCAACTGCTATATGAAGGGTTAATGGATGGATCTAAACTCCATGGATCCGGTACCGACAATAGGTATGGAACTGATGAGCCCCAGACCTCTTGCACGTTTTCTGTTACACCTCCTGTTGAAGATGCGTAGTAAGCAAAGATTGGTTTCCCGTTATACAAAATGGCTAAGCCAGTTGTTGTGTCAGGTTGAGTAATTGAAACTGCTTCAACCCATTTTTCCCCGTAAATCGGCTCTATCTCTTTAGACCAACCAACAAAATTTTGATCTTGGGTTGAAGAATATAAATTGCAATCACAAATTTTACGGATGCTATCTTTTTTAGCCAATCCAAAGGTACGGGCTGCGATTACTTGTGCTTGTAAGGCTGCACTAGGCCACGAGGAGGGAACTTCTCCGATCCCTCGCAAATATTCGTCACGAAGCCGCAAAGTATTTGTGACGATAATCGCCGCAGAAGTTAATCCGCCTGGAATTAACTTAACTTGTGCCTGTCCATAACGATAACGTTTGGTAGTTGTTCCTACCTTCATCCTAAGCAACGAGTTTTCGCCAGGGAAAGCTGTGGTACCACTCCAGCGAATCGTCCAAATTCCCCCTTGAGGTAAAGCCGTATTAATGGCTGTTACAGGATCAGATATGGAGGAGATCAATGCTTGTCCCAGAATCGAAAAAGTTAAGGAGCCACCTATTGGCAAAGTGGCTGCCGGCGTGGAAGTTTCAATTATTCCTGGAGCAAGATCCCCAGCGAACACTTGAAGAACGCCTGGGGCAGTTGAAAGCGATTCATTTGTGAAAGTTACTGATTGAATTTTGTCAGCAACATTTATTCGCAAGAAAGCCGAGTCGTCAACAGGTGCGATCTCCACCCCAGAGTAATAGTGGGTCAAGATTTCAGCAGCTGTTTTTCCTTCTCGTGCCATTCCAAATGCTCCCACTTGGCTCATTCCTACTCCATGTCCATAACCAGAACCCCGGAAGTCAAATTTTTCAGGAACGTCAGCAGCATAAGCAGGCACTGGCGAAAGATTTTGAAAAATTAAGATAACGGCTAGTGAAATTGAAAAACGACTATTAAAGATCTTCATCAGCCGACGATGATTTTGAAACTTGAAGTGATTCTTTATATGCCGCAACAACCTCTTCAGGGTTGCCGCGCATGACAATTTTGCCCCTATCTAGCCATATGACGTCGTTGCAAATTTCTTTAATCGTTGCAAGTGCATGACTAACTAAAATTATGGCTCGATTCTCACCACGTAGGGTTTTAATCTTTTCTAATGATTTCTTTTTAAATTTTGCGTCTCCTGTGCTTAATGCTTCATCCACGATTAAAATATCAGGATCAACAACTACTGCCACAGCGAATGCCAATCGTGAGTACATTCCTGCAGAGTATGTTTTCATGGGCGAATCGATAGCTTCCCCAATATCTGCAAAATCAGCGATCGCCGAAAATTTCTCTTCTATTTCAGTCCTTGTCAATCCAGCAGCTAATCCACCAAGAATCACATTTTCACGCCCCGTTAAGCGTGCATTAAATCCCACTCCTAAGGAAAGTAGCGTGCTTACCTGACCATAAACTTCTACTCTTCCGGCTGTTGGCGGGACGATTCCAGCGACAACTCGCATCAAAGAAGATTTACCGGCGCCGTTTGCTCCAATTACTCCCAACACAGACCCATATGGAATTTCCAGGTTTAAATCTGTCAGAGCATTGACCGTACGGATTTTTCGACCAGAGCGAGTTAGGGCTTGTCGGAAAGTTGGCTTTTTCTGCACAGTCGTTTTGTAAACCAAATTCAAATTACGAACAGAGATTGCCACCTGTC
>SYCR01000031.1:0-27311 GCA_005786885.1 Actinomycetota bacterium
AAGTCTAGGTTCGAGTCCTGGTACCCCAGCGATCTATACTTAACATAACAACTAAATAAGTTTGGCCCCGTCGTCTAGCGGCCTAGGACTCTGGCTTCTCAAGCCAGCTACGAGGGTTCGAATCCCTTCGGGGCTACACAGATTAATCTTGCTAATTCTTCATACAAATCCTTGAATGCACCAACTCCGCCAGATAGGCTCGCCGGTATCCATTTGATATCTAGCAAACAGGAGTCCTACTTTGAAAATCACCGGTTACGAACTTTTCTTTGTTGCACCTCGTTGGCTCTTTCTAAAGATTGAAACTGATGAGGGAATAACAGGGTGGGGTGAGCCGGTCCTAGAAGCTAAAGCATTAACTGTTGCTGCCTGCGTGGATGAAATGATGGACCATATTATGGGTCGCGACCCAATGCAGATCGAACGACATTGGCAGCGAATGATGAAAGGCGGTTTTTACCGCGGCGGATCGATTCTTAACTCAGCAGTTGCTGGTATCGATCAAGCACTTTGGGATATCACCGGTAAAAAATTAGGCGTTCCAGTTCATCAATTACTTGGTGGCGCAGTACGTGACCGCGTTCGTATTTACGGTCATATTGGTGGCCAGACACCTCGCGATGCTTACGGCAACATCCCAGTATTGAAAGAAGTTGAAGAAGTCCTTGCAAATGTACAGATTCAACTTGATCGCGGATTAACTGCACTTAAGTGGTGTCCAGCTGATGCACTTGAACATATCGATACCGCTACTGAATTGAAAAATATTGTCGCTCGTGTTGAAGCGGTAAGAAATTATGTAGGCGATGATATTGATCTCTGTCTTGATTTCCACGGCCGATTCAGTATGGCTATGTCACGTCGAGTATTCCCACTACTTGAGCCTTACAACTTGATGTTTATCGAAGAGCCAGTGCTTCCTGAGTACACCGACCACTTTGGTCTTGTTGTTCAATCAACTTCAATCCCAATTGCAACTGGTGAGCGCTTGTTCTCACGCGGTGAATTCAAAGATGTATTGCGCTCCGGTATCGCAGTTGCTCAACCAGATTTGAGTCACGCAGCCGGAATTTCTGAAACTCGTAGAATCGCAGCGATGGCCGAAACTTATAACGTTGATATCGCACCACATTGTCCACTTGGGCCAATTGCGCTCGCCGCTTGTTTGCAAATTGACTTTGCAACTCCAAACTTCTTGATCCAAGAGCAAATCCTGGGATTAGGTAAAGGCAACAACGGAGCACTAATGAAGTACCTCGTTGATTTCTCAGTCTTTGATGCGCCAAACGGTTACATCGAATTGATGACAAAACCTGGTTTGGGCATTGAAGTTGATGAGAAAGCAGTTCGTGAAGCATCTGTTAATGGACATCGCTTCCGTGGGCCAGAGTGGCACCATCGTGATGGTTCATTTGCAGAGTGGTAAAAACTAATTATTCAATCTCTAATAAATAATTAAGGGGTAGAGATATGAAGGTAACCAGTTATGAATTATTCATGGTTGAACCACGTTGGTTATTTTTAAAGATTGATACAGATGAGGGAATCAGCGGTTGGGGCGAACCCGTCCTAGAGTTCAAGGCTGCAACAGTGGCAGCAGCAGTGGACGAAATGATGGATCATGTTGTGGGTCGCGATCCGATGCAGATCGAGCGTCACTGGCAGCGAATGATGAAAGGCGGTTTTTACCGCGGCGGACCAATCCTTAACTCAGCAGTTGCCGGAATTGATCAAGCGCTATGGGATATCACTGGCAAGAAGTTAGGTGTTCCGGTTCATCAATTATTAGGTGGCGCCGTTCGTGATCGGGTAAAAATTTATGGCCATGTTGGAGCCCAGGTTGACCGGGATGAATTTGGAAAGATACCTCTTAAAGATGAATTGAAAATAATGACAGAGAATGTGCAAAAGCAACTTTCTCGCGGATTAAAAGCGATTAAATTCACCCCATCAGATTCACTTGAGCACATTGATACACCAACTGAAGTTAAAAATATTGTCAAAAGAGTTGAAACTGTTCGTGAATTAGTTGGCGATGACATTGATATCGCCATTGATTTACATGGACGGTTTAGCTTGGCAATGGCTCGCAAATTGTTCCCCTTGCTTGAGCCTTCCAACTTAATGTTTATCGAAGAGCCGGTTCTTCCAGAATTTACTGAGCATTTTGATTTGATTGTTCGATCAACTTCTACTCCTATTGCTACGGGTGAACGCTTGTTCTCACGTGGAGATTTCAAAGATGTTTTGCGTTCTGGAATAGCAGTCGCACAACCTGATTTAAGTCATGCTGGCGGAATTTCAGAATGCCGCAGAATTGCTGCAATGGCTGAAACGTATGATGTTTCCATGGCACCACATTGTCCACTTGGTCCGATTGCACTAGCGGCTTGTTTGCAACTTGATTTTGCAACACCAAACTTTTTGGTTCAAGAGCAAATCCTTGGACTTGGTAAAGGTAATGACGGCGATCTAATGAAGTACATCGCTGACTTCTCAGTCTTTGATGCGCCAGATGGATACATCGAATTAATGACCAAGCCTGGTCTTGGTATTGAAGTGGATGAAAAAGCAGTTCGCGAAGCTTCAGTTAAAGGCCATCGTGGACGTGCACCAGAATGGCATCACAAAGATGGTTCATTCGCCGAATGGTAAAAGGAGACGTTAAATGAAAGTTATTGGCTATGAGATGTTCAATGTAAAGCCACGTTCGGTGTTTTTAAAGATTGAAACAGATGAGGGTATAACCGGCTGGGGCGAACCTGGTTTGGAATATAAACCTGCAACTTCAATCGCGGCTGTAGATGAAATGATGGATCATGTAATGGGTCGTGATCCAATGCAGATCGAACGTCATTGGCAAAGAATGATGAAAGGCGGTTTTTACCGCGGGGGAGCTGTTCTTAATTCTGCAGTTTCTGGAATAGATCAAGCGCTATGGGATATCACTGGAAAGAAATTAGGTGTTCCGGTTCATCAACTTTTAGGTGGCGCAGTACGGGATCGAGTTAAAGTTTATGGACATGTAGGTGGATCTGGTGAGCGGGACAAGTATGGTAAATATCCCTTAAAAGCAGATATTTCGGAGATATTAGATCGAGTTCGCCAACAAATGGCCGCCGGATTGAAAGCAATTAAATTTGTTCCAACGGATGCCTTGGCACATATTGATACCCCATCAGAGTTAAAGAATATTGTTAGTCGGGTTGAAGCAGTTCGCAATGAAGTCGGCGATGACATCGGCATTGCCCTTGATTTTCATGGACGATTTAGTTTGGCGATGGCGCGAAAAGTTTTTCCACTTTTAGAAGAGTTCAATCTTTTATTTATTGAAGAACCAGTTCTTCCTGAATTTACTCACCACTTCGGTTTGATTGCTAGATCTACTTCGACACCAATTGCTACTGGGGAAAGATTATTCTCTAGAGGAGATTACAAAGATTTGTTGCAGTCAGGAATTGCTGTCGCTCAACCTGATGTAAGTCATGCGGGAGGCATCTCAGAAACGCGCAGAATTGCATCGATGGCTGAAACTTATGACGTTTCTATGGCTCCACATTGTGCAATTGGACCAATTGCTTTAGCAGCATGTTTGCAACTTGATTTTGCAACACCAAACTTTTTAGTGCAGGAACAAATTCTTGGAACGGGAGATCCCGGTGAAGTGCTTGCCGATCTAGTTGATTATTCGGACATAAAACAAAAAGATGGCTACATCGAATTGATGAAAAAACCTGGACTAGGAATAGAAGTTGACGAGAAAGCAATGCGTGCAGCAGCGGTTCAATTTAATAAATCGCGACAGCCTGAGTGGATCCAGAAAGATGGCTCATACGCTGAATGGTAGAAATTAACCTTTAGCTAAGTACTCGGTAATTCGCGCAGCGGTTGCTACAACTGCTGCGGCATGAATCCGGCCCGGTTGTCTGCTTAATCTTTCAATTGGACCGCTAATGCTTACTGCGGCTATCACTCGATTGTGCGGTCCGCGAATTGGAGCAGACACACTTGCAACCCCTGCCTCGCGTTCACCAACACTTTGCGCCCAACCGCGGCGACGAACTGCAGATAATGTCGCGGCGTTAAACCTGGAGTGTTTCAGCGCACGATGTAAACGATCTACATCCTCCCAAGCTAAAAGTATTTGCGCAGCAGAACCTGCTTGCATTGTTAATGCTGTTCCAACTGGAACTGAATCTCTCAATCCTGACAAGCGCTCTGCGGCTGCAATACATAAACGCGCATCACTATGCCGGCGATAAATCTGGGCACTTTCACCTGTTGCATCTCGCAAAGCAACTAACGCGGGATTTGCTATTGCCATCAGTCGATCTTCTCCTGCAGAAGCAGCTAACTCTTCCTCGCGGGCGCCGATGGTAAAACGGCCATGTAAATCTCGAGCCACAAAACGATGGTGTTCGAGTGCTACTGCTAAACGATGTGCAGTAGGACGAGCAATGCCGGTTGCAGAAACTAATTCAGCGAGGGAGTGCGGGCCGGATTCAAGTGCATCTAAAATTGCGATTGCTTTATCAATTACTCCAACGCCACTACCGCCCAAGTCTTTATCCATGATATGATATTAGCATCTTGAATAATGAGATGCAATAGGGGGTTAGTAATGGGAAAAACTTTGGCAGACAAAGTTTGGGAAGACCATGTGGTGCATCGCGCAGCGGGAGAACCCGATTTAATTTATATTGATTTACATTTAATTCATGAGGTAACTAGCCCACAGGCCTTCGATGGCTTGCGCCTTGCTGGACGCGCTGTTCGTCGCCCAGATTTAACTATTGCAACAGAAGATCACAACACACCTACTATTGATATTGATAAACCAATTGCCGACCCAGTTTCAAAGATACAAGTTGATACGTTGCGCAAAAATGCAAAAGATTTTGGAATTCGAATCCACTCACTTGGAGATGTTGAACAAGGCATCGTGCATGTTGTTGGACCACAATTAGGACTTACCCAACCAGGAATGACTGTTGTTTGCGGAGATTCCCATACTTCAACTCATGGTGCATTTGGTGGGTTGGCATTTGGAATTGGAACCAGTGAAGTTGAGCATGTCTTAGCGACTCAAACACTTCCGCTAAATAAGCCAAAGATGATGGCCGTTAATGTTGAAGGAGTTTTACCAGCCGGAGTAACTAGCAAAGACATTATTTTGGCTTTAATTGCAAAAATTGGTACTGGTGGCGGACAAGGTTTCATTATTGAATACCGCGGAAGTGCCATTAGAGAGCTTTCTATGGAAGGCCGAATGACTATTTGCAATATGTCTATTGAGGCTGGAGCAAGAGCAGGATTGATCGCTCCAGATGAGACAACCTTTAATTATTTAAAGGGTCGCGATCATGCTCCAAAAGGTGCTGATTGGGATGCCGCAGTTGCATATTGGAAAACTATAAAGAGTGATGCTGATGCGCATTTTGATGTACAGGTAGATCTACCAGCGGACTCACTCGCTCCATTTGTTACTTGGGGAACCAACCCAGGCCAAGGTGTGGCACTTAATGATGTCGTACCAAATCCAGCAGATATTAAAGATGAAGCAGCAAGAAGTTCTGCAGAGCGAGCATTGGTTTACATGGATCTAAAAGCAGGAACGCCAATGAAACAGATTAAAGTCGATACCATTTTCTTAGGTTCTTGCACAAATGGAAGAATCGAAGATTTACGTTCTGCAGCACAGATATTAAAGGGATCAAAAGTTTCACAAGGTGTTCGGATGTTGGTTGTTCCAGGTTCTGCACGGGTGCGTTTAGAGGCAGAAGCAGAAGGTTTGCATGAGATTTTTCTTGCTGCCGGTGCTGAATGGCGCCAAGCAGGTTGTTCAATGTGTCTGGGAATGAATCCAGATCAATTGAAACCAGGAGAGCGAAGTGCATCAACTAGCAATCGGAACTTTGAAGGAAGACAGGGCAAGGGTGGCCGTACGCATTTAGTAAGTCCACTTGTTGCCGCAGCCACTGCAATTCGCGGAACTCTTTCTGCGCCATCAGATCTTTAGAGAAATAACCCAGACCAGTGAAAGCAGGAGCGTAACTCATGGAAAAATTCGCTATTCATACTGGAACTGCAGTACCGCTTCGTCGAAGCAATGTTGATACCGATCAAATTATTCCGGCCGAATATTTAAAGCGCGTGACCCGAAGTGGTTTCGAAGATGGCTTATTTGTGGCCTGGCGTAAAGATCCAGAGTTTGTACTTAATCAACCGCAATATAAATCAGCATCCATCTTGGTAGCTGGAGCAGATTTTGGAACTGGCTCCTCACGTGAACATGCTGTTTGGGCGTTGCAAAACTATGGTTTCTCGGCGGTACTTTCCAGCAGATTCGCTGATATTTTTCGCGGTAATTCTCTAAAGGGCGGATTGCTCACCGTCATTTTGCCAGAGAGTGAAATTGAGAAAATCTGGGGTCAGATTGAGAAAAACCCAGAAACCAAAATTTCGGTTGATTTAGTTGCACGTGAAGTCAGATATGAGGAGAAAATCCTGCCATTTGAAATTGATGATTACACCCGTTGGCGCCTGATGGAAGGTCTCGACGACATTGGATTAACTTTGCAGCACGCGGAGAAAGTGGCAGATTTTGAGCGTAAAAGAGCCACTTTTAAGCCAGTAACGCTCACTAACTAATCCATAGTTTTTCAAATCTTAGAGATTTATTAGATAAAATAAGGGTTTTTAGGTCGTAACAAGGTTACGCGACACGCGAGGGCGGTGATGGACTCTCATCTCGGTGGGCTCTAAGTTTTAGACAAGATTGAGGGTGCTCCTCGATTAGACTAATAAAAAGGGGATTTTCATGAATAAGGCACAGTTTATTGCGGTACTAATGCCGCACTTTAATGGCAGCAAGAAAGATGCAACTCATGCAGTTGATATTGTTTTTGACTCAGTTACTCGCGCCGTCTCAAAGGGCGACGAAGTAAATATCGCAGGTTTCGGAAAGTTCAAGAAAGTTCACAAAAAAGCCCGCACAGCACGTAATCCATTTACTGGAGATCCAGTAAAGGTAAAAGCAAAATCAGTTCCAAGATTTGTTGCAGGCAAAGAACTTAAAGAAATTATCAATGGTGATCGCAAGCAAGATGCTGCGCCAAAGCCAGCAGTTGCAGCAGCTAAGAAAGCTCCTAAGAAAGCCGCTAAAAAAGCAGCTAAGAAAGCTCCTAAGAAAGCCGCTAAGAAAGCTCCTAAGAAGGCAGTTAAGAAAGCCGCTAAAAAGCGCCGTTAAAGCGCTACAAAAGAATCGATGAGATCGGGGCTTGGGTGAGAAATCACCTAGGCCCCGATTTTTTTAAGGCTTATTTTAGGATTGTTGAAGTAAGGTGCCCACATGGGTGAGATTACATATCCACCGCCAAAGGGTTACCCACTTGGCGTAACTCCTTGGTTTAAATTTGGGGCCACATTACTAATTCCCTTAATTAAATTGATTTCAAAGCGTGATTGGCGTGGGGCTGAGTACATTCCCAAAACGGGCGCAGCGATTGTGGTCTCAAATCACATCTCATACTTTGATCCACTTGTATTTGCACATTTTTTATATGGAAACGGACGAGCTCCAAGATTTCTCGGAAAATCTGAACTCTTTAAATTGCCAATCATCGGAACCGTTTTACGCGGTGCAGGGCAGGTACCAGTAGAGCGTGAGACCGAAAATGCGAAGTTTGCGTTGCATCACGCAGTTGCCTTTTTAACTGCCGGACATTTGCTTGGTGTTTATCCTGAAGGCACATTGACGCGCGATCCTGGGATCTGGCCGATGAAAGGTAAAACTGGAATTGCGCGACTTGCAATTATGACTAAAGTTCCAGTAATTCCATGTGCGCAATGGGGGGCTCAAGAGTTACTTCCTCCATATTCAAAACGCCCCTATCTTTTTCCACGAAAACTCACCAAAGTCACAGCAGGCCCACCGCTTGATTTCTCGCGTTGGTACGGACGGGAAGATGACCTTCAGGCTTTAAATGAAGCAACCACATATGTAATGGATGCGATCACCGGTATGGTGGAAACCTTGCGTGGTGAAAAAGCGCCCGCACAGAGGCTGGATCCACGAACCACCTCTCTACCCCCAACTGGAAACTTTAGAAAGAAAAGCAAAGGATCGGATAAATGAGAGTAGCGATACTAGGTGCTGGTTCTTGGGGTACTGCTTTCGCACAAATTGCAGCTGATGCTGGAAATGAAGTTTCGATCTGGGGTAGATCACCAAAAACTATAGAAGAGATTAATACTGATCATCACAACTTTAAATTTCATCCTGACAATATGCTTCCAAAATCGATTACTGCGTCAACTGATGCTCAAAAAATATTGAAAGATGCAGATGTTGTGGTACTCGCAATCCCAGCACAAACATTGCGACAGAATTTAAGTGATTGGGGATCATCAATCCCGAGTGATGCATTTGTTTTAAGTTTGTTAAAGGGTATTGAAGTTGGATCTCTGGAAAGAATGAGCCAGGTAGCAACAGAAGTTTTGGGTGTGGACGAGCAGCGCGTTTCAGTCTTGACTGGACCAAATTTAGCTGGAGAAATTATTAAGCGCGAACCAGCTGCTTCGGTAATTGCATGTAGCAATGAAACAAATGCACATCACTTGCAAGACATGTGCGCCACTCCGTACTTTCGACCTTACACATCAACGGACGTAATTGGCTGCGAACTTGCTGGCTCAATTAAAAACGTAATGGCGTTAGCAGTTGGGATGGCAATTGGTTTAGGCATGGGTGACAACACCAAAGCCACCGTGATTACACGTGGCTTAGCTGAAACTGCCAGGCTGGGTGTTGCGATGGGTGCAGATCCATCAACATTCGCTGGTCTTGCAGGGATGGGTGACTTAGTTGCTACCTGCTCCTCACCACTTTCGCGAAATAGATCTGTTGGTGAACTACTAGGACGTGGATCTTCGATGGATAAAGCTAGGGCCATCACAAAAACAACTGCAGAAGGAGTCAGTTCAGCACCTGCGGTTCTTGCTCTCGCTAAGAAATTTCAAGTTGATATGCCAATTGTTGAAGCAGTCGTCGATGTTGTGCAAAATTCATTACCACCAGCTGAAGTTGTTAAACGTTTAATGAACCGCACAACTCGTTCTGAGTATTAAAATCATACTCATGGGAGATTCGGCTCAAGTAAAAGCTAAATTAAGAGTTGGAGTTATCTGCGGAGGAGCAAGCAGCGAACATTCCGTATCTTGCTTATCAGCGGCCTCCTTACTTAAAGCTATCGATCGAGAGCTATTCGAAGTAACGCTTATTGGAATTACCCAAGAAGGCAAATGGGTACGCTTAAAAGATGATCCATCCTTAATCTCATTAAACGGAGACGAACTTCCAGTTGTGCCGACGGATGCCCCCGAGATTTCATTAACCGAAGTTAAAGCAGAAATTGATTTAGCATTCCCTGTCGTTCACGGAACATTTGGCGAAGATGGAACTTTGCAATCAATTTTAGATAAAAATGGAATTGTTTATGTTGGATCCGGGGAAAATGCATCTAGGGATGGGTTTGATAAAGGAGTTTCACGCAAAATTTATAGTGACGCTGGAATCCCAAGTACCAAGACGAAAATTTTGCTGCTTGCTGATTGGAAAATTCAACAAATCCGATTTGCTAGTGAGATTAAAGTTGAGTTTGAACTTCCTTTGTTTGTTAAGCCTTCTAGATCTGGATCAAGCCAAGGAGTTGCGAAAGTAAAAAGTTGGGATCAACTAGAAGGTGCGGTAAATGATGCATTTACCCATGACGATAAAGTTTTGATTGAAGAAATGATTTCTGGTCGAGAAGTTGAGTGTGGAGTGCTGGGGTCTAAAGCTTCCGCAATAGGTGAAATAAAGATTCTTGGTAACCATGAGTTTTATGATTTTGAAGCAAAATACTTGGACGATGCGACCAAATTGATTGTGCCAGCTGAGATTCCAGAAGAAGTTGCCAACCAGATAAGAGCGTATGCGATTCAGGCATTTAATCTGATTGGGGCAGAAGGTTTAGCCAGAGTTGATTTCTTCCTAAATGCTGATGGATCTTTGGTCTTGAATGAGATAAATACTATGCCTGGATTTACCGCAACTTCGATGTATCCAAGGTTGTGGCAAGCAAGTGGAATTACTTACCAAAATTTAATTACTGAACTTATTAAACTTGCCCAAAAGAAAGTAAAGTAATTACTCGTTAACCACTGGACAGGTAAGAGTGCGAGTGATGCCAGGAACTGCTTGAACTTTGGCAAGAATTAAGCGTCCGAACTCTTCCATTGATGCAGATTCGGCGCGCATAATGACGTCGTATGGACCGCCAACACCTTGAGCCAAACTGACTCCAGGAATTGCACCAACTGCTTTAGCAACGCCAGCAGCTTTTCCAACCTCAGTTTGAATAAGAATGTATGACTGAACTGACATGGGCTACTCCTTAACTGGCAGGTATCTAATGTTCCGAGGGTAGCGCGGAGTAGGCTCAGGGCGAAAGTCAATAAAGTAAGCGACTTTTACACGCCAGTTAAAGGGAAAAAAAGGGGAGGCGGTCAGTGTGAGTCTGCAGGTAGCGCAAATTGGTGAGGGAGCGCTCATTGCCGCCTTGGGTGAAATCTTTGGAGAAGTGCAAAATCTCAAGGATCAAAAGAATTTGCTCTTTGGAATTGGCGATGATGGAGCGGTTCTGGCACCAAGCGCTTTACCCACTGTAGCCACAATGGATTTAGCTGTTGAAGATGTTCACTTTAAAACCGATTGGTCTACGGCACGTCAAATTGGAGCGAAGGTAGCAGTTGCCAATATCGCGGACATTTATGCGATGGGTGGAGATCCACACTCTTTGTTAGTTGGAATTTCCCTTACCGGGAAAGAAGAAGTTGATTGGGTTTTAGATCTTGCGCGCGGAATTGTAGAAGAAGCAAAGAAAGTCGGTGCACAAGTTATTGGTGGTGACACTGTTCGAGGTGAAAAAATCACAATTGCAATTACCGCTCTTGGAAATACCAGTGAGCCGATCTATCGAAGTGGTGCAAAAGTTGGCGATCAAGTAGTTGTATCTGGACTACCTGGTACATCTGCTGCCGGTTTAGCGTTACTGAAAGCCGACAAAAGAGAATTATTTCCGGAAATAGTCACCGCACATTTACAGCCAAAAGTTGATGGTAAAAAAGCTCACGCATTAATTTCTGCGGGCGCAACAGCTATGTGTGATTTAAGTGATGGATTGTTGATTGATATCACCAGAGTCAGCGAAGCGAGTGGAATTGGTATGAGGATTAATCTTGATAATTTAGATTTATCTTCTCTGTCTCAGGTTGGAATTGCATTGGAAGTTGATCCAATTAGTTGGGTCTTAACAAGTGGAGAAGAACATCTTTTTATTGCGACCTTGCCGCCAAGTGCAGCACTTCCTGAAGGTGCATTTCGAATAGGTGAAGTGATAGCTGGGACTGGAGTCGAAGTTGTTGGAGATTTTTCAGATCCTCGAACAAACATAAGAAATAGTTGGCAACATTTTGATCAGTCGACAAGCCATTGATATCTTCTTTGTAGATTTAAATCTAAATGGAGGAAACTGTGAGTGATATGCCATTTAAAGTGGAAGCATTAAGAATCGGTAGGGAGCATAAACACTTGGTTAGTGGCGAGAATCGACCAAGTATTTCATGGAAAATTACCTCAGATAAACCAGATGTGTTGCAAAGTGCTTATCAGATAGAGATTGCAGCAGATAAAGAGTTTCGAAACATCTTGGCAAGTTCTGGAATTGTTGAATCAACCTCAGTAATCCAGGCTCCCTGGATTGGTACATCGCTTAAAAGTCGTGAAAAAAGATATGTGCGAGTCCGCATAAGATCAGCAGAAGAGTGGAGTTTATGGAGTGAGCCTGGTGGTATCGAAGCAGGTCTACTTTCAAATTTAGATTGGAAAGCGCGTCCAATCACGATGGAAAACGATCCAGGGATTAGTGGGCTCGCTCCACCATTAATTTTTCGTAAAGAGTTTAGTCTTTCGGCTACAGTATCAAAGGCGCGGATTTATGTTAGCGCTTATGGGATTTTTGATCTGACAATTAATGGAAAAAAAGTAAGTGAAGAGTTACTTAACCCTGGGTGGACTTCTTACAATAAGCGATTGCCTTATGCCACTTACGATGTTGCCTCATTGCTACATAATGGTGTAAATGTAATTGCCGCATCTGTTGCAGATGGTTGGTATCGCGGCCAGATGACATGGGAGTTATTTAGGAATTTTTATGGTCGTGAAATCGCTTTAATTAGTCAACTTGAAATCTCTTTGATTGATGGAACACACGTTCAGGTAAACAGCGATCGGAGCTGGAAAGTTTCCACCGGCAAAGTGCAATTGGCCGATCTTTACGAAGGATGTGTAATTGATTTTCGAAAAGAGCAGGCAGGTTGGACTGAAGTTGGCTTTGATGATTCAAAATGGGAAAAAGCCAAAGAATTACGAGTAGTAATTTCTAAGTTATACCCAATTTCAACTCCGCCAATTCGAGTAATTGAGGAGATTGCTCCAGTGGCCAGCAGTAAAAGCTCTGAAGGATCTGTCATTTACGATTTCGGACAAAATTTAACTGGATATCTACAACTGAGCGTAAAAGGAAAAAGCGGTGATCGCATCCTTGTTACTCATGCAGAGGTCTTGAAAAATGGGAATCTACATCGTGGAATCCTGCGTCACGCTAAAGCTGAAGATGAGTATTTTCTCTCCGATAATACTGAGAAAATTTTAACTCCAGAGTTTACTTTTCACGGATTTAGATTCGCACAATTAGATTTGGATTCAGGCGTTGAAGTCTCATCAGTGAAAGCTTTGGTAATTCACTCAGACATTACTGCGATCGGCACCTTTGAATGTTCACACGCAGGATTAAATAAGTTGCATTTAAATATCTCATGGAGTCAACGTGGTAATTACATCAGCGTTCCAACGGATTGCCCGCAAAGAGATGAACGTCTGGGTTGGACCGGAGATGCGCAAGCATTTGCACCAGCTGCCACCACTTTATTTGAGAGCGAATCATTTTTGGCAAATTGGTTAGTTGATTTAGCGCTAGATCAATTTCCAGATGGAGCTGTGTCTCATATCGCTCCAGATATTTTGCCGGTAATGGGAGCAGCGCATTCAAATGTACAAGATAAGGATTGGGAAAGCCCAGGCCTTGATCGGGCTGCCGGTCGCGCCGGATGGTCTGATGCAGCAACAATAGTTCCCTGGTCTCTTTATGAGGCGTATGGAGATCTGGAAACTTTGAAGATTCAATACGCAAGTATGTATCGCCACGTAGAATATTTAGAATCTCGATCACATACCGATAATTTATTAGCCGGAGGGGAGTTTCAATTTGGTGACTGGTTGGATCCGGATGCACCGGTTGAAAAACCATGGGCTGCAAAATGTGATTCTTTGTTTATTGCAAATGCCTTTTATTCCTACAGTGCAAAACTTCTGGCACGAATTGCAAAAATCCTTAATAAAAAAGAGGATGCAAGGCGATTTGCGATTTTAGGTGAGGAAGTTGCTAAAGCAACTTGGAATAAGTGGCATGCAGATCTTTTAACTACTGCAACAGGTTGTGCTTTGGCAATCGAACTAGAAGTGGCTCCACCAAATGAAGTTATGAGAATCGGAAATGCTTTGGCTCAACTTGTAGAAAATGTAAAAGGAAAAATTTCAACTGGATTTCTAGGAACGCCACTTGTAATGCCAGCTTTATCACATAGCGGTCACCATGATGTTGCATATCTATTATTGTTAAATGAAGAAATGCCGGGTTGGTTGTATCAAATAAAAATGGGTGCAACAACGATGTGGGAGAGATGGAATGGCATCAACCCAGATGGATCGATGCCAGATGGATCATTAGCTGATGTTGATGAAAGCATGCTCTCGTTTAATCATTATGCTTATGGTGCTGTTGCTGCATGGATGTATCGAACTCTTGCTGGAATTTCGCCAACTGTTGAAAAGCCAGGGTATGAAGAGATAATTTTTGCGCCAAAATCTTCAGAGCGAATAAAGTGGGCAAAAGCTAGTGTGCAAACTCGATTTGGCTTTGCGTCGATTGACTGGAAAGAAATTGAAAATGGTGAATTTGAAATCAAAATAATAGTTCCTGCAGGAAGTACTGGTTGGTTTGTTTCGCCAAAGGACGAGAGTAAAACGAGATTAGGTTCAGGATCTCATTTTATTAAACTCTAATTAACGGGTGACTTTTCCAGCTTTCACGCAGGCTGCGCACACATTTAAACGCTTTGGGGTTACGCCATTAATCATGGTGCGAACGCGCTGGATATTTGGATTCCAACGACGGCGGGTACGACGATGTGAGTGGGAGATGGAATTTCCCCAGATTGGCCCTTTGCTACAGATGTCGCACTTGGCAGCCATCATCGCCTCCTAAATTTCAGCTGATTTCTTACGCTGCGTTAACTGCTGCAGCGGCGTAAGGGTAGCCGGTAAGAGGGGCTTCGAGCCAATTGAGGAGTGGATCCAGAGTAATCTGGCCATGATGAGCGAGTTAGATACCCCCCGGTTCCGCGCCTGGCTCGAACGAGCCTGGAGCGAAGTTTCACAATCGCGGGCTCAATTAAATGCGGAAAACCTCTATCCGGTCGCCGATTCGGATACCGGATCCAATCTTGAAGCAACGTTAGAGGCGGCAGTGACTGCCATGCGAGCCGAAGATTCAGAAGAGTTGGGCGATGTTGCCGATGCTGCGGCCCGTGGTGCACTTAGTGGGGCACAAGGAAATTCCGGCGTTATCGTGAGTCAGATTTTTCGCGGATTTGCAGATGGGATTCGTGATGGTTTGCCACAAGCATTTGCACAGGCGCACGAAGCTGCACAAAAAGCTGTTACAAATCCAAAAGAGGGAACAATTTTATCTGCAGCACGTGCAGCCAGAGATGCAGTTGCATTACGAGTGGGTGAGATTGGCCGCGATGGCGCAGTTGCACTTGATGCATGGCGCGCTGCTCGGGCCTCAACATTGGATTCAGCAAACAATCCGCCACATCAAGATGCAATGGGAACTATTGATGCCGGAGCACATGGAGTTGAATTAATTTACGGTGCACTCGCATCTATGTTGGATCCGGATTTAGTGATTTCACAAATTCCAAGTAGTGCAAATGTCAAAGAGCGTGCTCATGCATCAAATGTAAATCATGCGAGTGATGGTGAGTTTGAAGTTATGTTTTCTATGCGTGATCTAAATAATGATCAAATTTCTAACTTGCAAAAAAGACTCACGAAATTAGGTGAAAGTCTTTTAGTTGTGGGGGATAGCCAACTTTGTAAAGTTCATATCCATACAGATTTTCCAGGAGAGATAATTGAAGTTTCATCTCAGTTTGGAAAAGCTTATGAAATTAAAATTACACATCTTGCATCCTCATTGGGCATCGATGAAAAAAGTTTAGACGTAGGAAATCGAAAATTAATCACCGTTGCAAATGGTCCAGGTTTAAGTGAATTAATGCGCGAATCTGGAGTTGGAGTAATCGATGCATTTAATTCGCGTCGCGTACTTGCTCAAGAGTGGGTTGATGCAACTGAAAGTGCTCGTGAAGTAGTTTTGATCCCAATTGATCCACAAAGTTGGAAATCAGCCCAGGAAGCGATAGCAACAATTCGCCGAGCTGGAGTACGAGTCGCAGTTCTATCTTCGAGATCACCACTTCAAGCGTTATCTGCGATATCAACTCATAATGAAGATGCCGATTACGATGATGAAATTGTCGAGATGACAACTGCAGCCAGGCAAACGCGATCAGCAACAATTGCACGTGCTCCACGGGATATGAGCACCGCCCTAGGTGAAGTTAAAACTGGTGATGTACTGGCTTTGGTAGATGGGGAAGCGATAGTTACCGGATCAGATTTAATTAAGGTTTCGATTGAGTGTGTGGACCAGATGCTTGATCATGATGGAGATTTAATTACTTTAGTAATGGGCGAGAGCGCCCCAAAAGAGCTTGCAGACGAAGTACAAAAACATCTAGCAAAAAATCACAGCCAAGTTGAAGTTACAACATATATAGGCGGACAGGCCTGGTATCCGCTTTTGATTGGTGTTGAGTAGAAAAAATATGGCTGGATTAACTGACCGCCTATCTAAATCACTTGGTGATCGAACTGCAAAAGCGTTGAATACAACTTTTGGTTATACGACAATTGGAGATTTACTGCGCCATTATCCAAGAAGATATGTTTTACGTGGTGAGTTAACTGATCTAAATCAGTTGAAAGAGGGCGACGAAGTAACAATCTTGGCAAAAATTCATTCTGCGACTACCCGCGCAATAAGAGGTAGAAAAGGTTCGATTTTAGAAGTAATCGTCACCGACGGAAAAGGTCGCCTAGCTTTAACTTTTTTTAATCAAACCTGGAGAGAGAAAGATTTACGTGTTGATCGAGAAGGATTATTCGCTGGAAAAATCTCGGTTTATCGAGGAGTCAGACAACTCTCACATCCAGATTATTTATTGATTCCAGATGGAGTTGAAAGCGAAGAAGCCGCCGGAGAGTTTGCTGGAAAAATTCTTCCGGTTTATCCGGCAACTTCAAAATTTCCTTCTTGGAAGATTGGACAGTGCATTAGGACAGTTCTAGATGTGCTTGATGAAATAGCAGAACCACTGCCAGATGAGTTACGTTTTGGATTGCCTACACTTAATGAAGCGCTACACGGCATTCATCTACCCGAGAGTCAATCAGATGCAGATTTGGCCCGTAAGCGATTGATATTTGATGAAGCTTTATCTCTGCAGCTTTTATTGGCCCGAAGACGCGAACAACACAAATCATTGAAAGCTACTCCACGATTAGTTCGTAGTGGAGGTTTGCTTGAATTATTTGATGCCCAACTACCTTTTGAATTAACAGATGGACAAAAAGAAGTAGCAGCACAGATTCAAAGTGATATGGATGCTGACCATCCAATGCATCGTCTATTGCAAGGAGAAGTTGGATCTGGAAAAACAATAGTTGCACTGCGCGCTGCTCTTACGGTTGTCGATAGCGGTGGACAAGGTGCGTTACTGGCACCTACTGAAGTTTTGGCGCAACAACATTTCCGGTCGATTTCAAAATTGATGGGAGATTTGGCGAGTGCAGGAATGCTCGGAGGAAGCGATCGGGCTACACGTATTTCAAAGTTAACAGGTTCACTTAATAGTGCCGAACGAAAAAATGCCTTAGCCGAAATTAAGAATGGTTCAGCAGGAATAGTGATTGGAACTCATGCGCTTCTGACAGAAGGTGTTGATTTCGCTGATCTTGGATTAGTAATAATCGATGAGCAACATCGATTTGGAGTTGAACAAAGAGATGCGCTTAGAGCAAAAGGTAACTTGCCTCCGCACGTATTGGTGATGACTGCAACTCCTATACCTAGAACTGTGGCGATGACTGTATTTGGAGATTTAGATATTTCTACTTTGCGCGAGTTGCCAAAAGGTCGTGCTGCAATAACGACTCATATAGTGGATGAAAGCGATAAACCACATTATTTAGAGCGAGCGTGGACGCGAATTGTCGAAGAAGTAAAAACAGGTGCACAGGCATATATCGTCGCTCCTCGCATCAGTGCGCAAGCAAGTGAAGAGTTATCGCAAGAAGATTTGATTACAAATGCTTTGCTTGGTGTTGTAACGGCTGAAGATAAGCAAAGCATGTATGCAGTAGATGCACTTTTTGAGCAATTGGCATCTGGGCCACTTAAATCTCTACGAATTGCAAAGTTACACGGACAACTAAGTGCAGATGAAAAAGATTTAACCATGCAGAAATTTTCTGCAGGTGAAATTGATGTACTTGTCGCAACCACAGTAATTGAGGTTGGAGTAGATGTTCCAAATGCAACGGTGATGGTCGTTATGGATGCGGATAGATTTGGCATTTCACAGCTTCACCAGTTGCGTGGACGAATCGGCCGAGGAGAAAAGCCAGGTTTGTGTTTACTGGTGACTAAATGTGCGGCTGAATCAGTTGCCCATCAACGACTTGATGCAATTGCACAGACACTTGATGGATTTGAGTTAGCCCGGATTGATCTGGATCAACGCCGAGAAGGCGATGTGCTGGGCACTGCCCAATCTGGTTCGAGATCGGCACTGCGGTTATTGCGAGTCCTACGTGACGAACAATTAATCGATCAAGCACGGACTATTGCGATTGAGATTATCGCCAAAGATCCTAAACTTGAGAAGTTGCCACATTTACGAGAAGAGTTGAATGCACTTGAAGCAGATGAACGTTCAGATTTTATTGAGAAGGCATAGTCAAGGTGAATAAAAAATGAGAATAATTGCTGGTACTGCCCGTGGCCGAAATTTGTTAACGCCAGCAAATATCACCAGACCAACTTCAGATCGCGCACGAGAAGGAATTTTTTCTTCGCTTACTTCTGAATTAGGAACTTGGGACGGAGTTGCCTTTCTTGATTTATTTGCCGGCACTGGAGCGGTTGGCCTAGAAGCATTATCTCGTGGCGCGGAAATTGTTGAATGTGTTGAAAAAGATCCGCAAGCTTTGCAAGTTTGCCGAGACAATTTTGAAATTGTTTCTAGAGGAATTGTTGAACTCGGAAAATTTAGAGCCCATGGTGGTGCGGTAAATACATTTATTAGGTCAGCATCGGGAAATTCTTTTAATGTGATTTTTCTTGACCCACCTTACGAATTTTCAAATGAAGATATTGAAAATATATTGACTGCTTTGGCATCCTCTTCTTTATTAGCTCCGGCAGCGATTGTGGCGGTAGAACGCCCATCAAGAAATTCTCCCTTTGCTTGGCCAGCCGGATTTACCGCTTCGAAAGAGCGTAAATATGGCGAAGCACTGGTCTATTTCGCTAGCGTGTCCCTATGAAGCGCGTAGTTTGCCCTGGATCCTTTGATCCGATCACACATGGACATTTAGACATCATTGGACGAGCAAGTGAAATCTACGACGAAGTTGTAATTGCAGTTTTGGTCAATAGAGAGAAAAGTTCATTGTTTACTGTCGCCGAACGCATTGAGATGATCAATGAAACGGTAAAGGGATTTAAAAACGTGACTGTGGATTCTTGGAGTGGGTTGCTAGTTGATTATTGTCGGGCAAATTCCATCTCGGCAATCGTGAAAGGCTTGCGTGCTGTGAGCGATTTTGATTATGAATTACAGATGGCTCAGATGAACCAAGAGCTAGCTGGTGTAGAAACTCTCTTTATGGCAACCAGACCACAGTACTCATTTTTATCATCATCACTGGTTAAAGAGATTGCAACTTATGGCGGAGATGTATCGGCACATCTTCCAAAGACGGTTTTGGATTTGATGCAAACACGATTAGCAAAAATTAAGAGTAGTTCTAATAATGACCACAATGAAGATGGAAAGGCAGGTCGCTAATGGACTCACTCGATCGACTACAAAATGCCATAACTATGGTTGAAGAAGCTCGCGCAGTTCCTTTGAGTGCATCTTGCGTGGTACATCGCGGCGAGTTGTTGGGAATTCTTGATGAAGTTCGTGGATCGCTTCCGACAGACCTAGAAGCAGCGCAACAAGTTTTACTCGATAGAGATTCATTAATCGAACAAGGTCGCGAAAGTGCCGAAAAACTAGTGGAGATGGCGCGAGAAGAAGTGGCTCAAATGATTGCGCAAACACAAATTGTTATCGAAGCTCGGGTTGAAGCAGAACGTGTTCTACATGAAGCGCACACTGCAGCCGATGAGAAGAGTCAAGAAGTAGATGCATATATTGATTCCAGGCTCGCTACTCTTGAAGTAATCTTGACCAAAACTATGGATGCAATTGCAAAGGGCCGCGAGCGAATCGCCGGCGCAAGTGAGAATGACGTACTTTCTCAATTAGCTGAATCTTAAAGAGTAATTGCGGAGAAATTAAATGATTACACCTAACCCAAAATTTATTCTTAGCTTAAGGGATTTAAAACGCCATCCTGGTGAAAAAATCGATGTGGATTTATTCTTTCCATTAAATGAGCGAATTGGGATCGACATCATTGGCTGCGAAATTGGATCAGAGTTTTCAATATTGGGAAGAGTTGAAGCTGTATCAACCGGTGCGCTGTTGACCGTGGAGATAGAGGCAGATGCAACTGGGGAGTGCGTTAGATGTTTAGACCCAATTCGTTTGGAGATATTTACGACAGTTCAAGAGTTATTTCATTTTGAGCCGCCGGCAGATTTGGAAGAGGATGATGATCTGCCACTTTTAGTAAGTGATGATCAGATCGATATCTTGGCACCAATCGTTGATGCGATCTGCCTAGATTTACCTTTGGCTCCGCACTGCTCCGAGAGTTGCCTTGGCCTCTGCCCGGAGTGTGGGGAGCGCTTAACTGATGGTGCCCATACCCACGAGGCGATCGACCCCCGCTGGAGCGCCCTTGGGAATCTGCTCGATTTCCGGAAAAAGGAGTAGTTAGGGGATACTTTCCCCCTAGATCTCTTAGAGGAGTTGGCAATGCCAGTACCAAAGCGGAAGTTATCAAGGGCCCGCACTCGGATGCGTCGCAGTCAGTGGTTCACCACGGCTGCAAATACAGTTGAATGCGAACAATGCCGCCAACCTCGTTTGCAACACATCGCATGCTCAACATGTGGCACTTATCGGGACCGCAACGTCCTTAACGTCTAATGCTCTCTCAGCTTTGCGCAAAAATCGGCGCAAACATTGATTTAGATTTACTTGAAGTTGCACTAACTCACCGTTCCTTCGCATACGAAGCAGGTGGATTGCCAACAAATGAAAGACTTGAATTTCTTGGCGATAGTGTTTTGGGCTTAATTGTTACTGATGAACTTTATAAAAGGTTTCCCGATTTGCCGGAAAGCCGACTTAGTCCACTCCGATCTGGAATTGTTAACACTAAAGCGCTCGCCGATGTAGCACGCAATTTAGAACTCGGAAAATATATTCGACTTGGCAAAGGTGAAGAAGTAACGGCCGGGCGCGATAAAGCTTCGATTTTGGCTGACACACTCGAAGCATTGATTGGTGCGGTTTATTTATCAGAAGGATTTACAAAAGCCGAGCAGATAATTTTAATGTTGCTAAATTCTGCAATTGATGAAGCGATAAATAAAGGTGCAGGCCTTGATGGGAAGACTGCACTTCAAGAGTTGGTTGCAGCGCGAGGCAACAATGCTCCGGAATACTCAATCACCGAATCCGGACCTGATCACGACAAGAGTTTTATTGCCCAGGTTTTAATCTCTGGGAAAGTAACCGGTGAAGGCCAGGGGAAGAGCAAGCGGGAAGCCGAACAAATCGCAGCGACTAAAGCATACGAATCTTTGTTAAGCGTGAGCGAATAAAATAAGTAATGCCTGAGTTGCCAGAAGTTGAAACAGTGAGAAGTGGCTTAGAAAAATGGGTAATCGGATGGAAGATTTCCAAAGTTGATATTCTGCATTCGCGGGCAGTAAGAAATAACACGGCATATGATTTAAGAAAAGTTTTGCCAGGGCGAAAAATAGTAAAAGTCGATCGCCGTGGAAAATATATGTGGTTACTTCTAGATAATGATCAAGCTTTGATAATTCACTTAGGTATGAGTGGTCAAGTCTTGTTACCAAGTAGCAACAAAGCACCTCATAGACATTTACGAATTAGGTTATCAATCTCCGAAATTGATAAAGAGATTCATTTTGTGGATCAACGCACCTTTGGTCACATGACTTTGGATGATCTAGAAGATGGAATCCCAAAAAGTGTTAAGAAGGTTGCCCCAGATGTTTTTGAACCTGAGTATCAACAAAAATTTGTGGTTGAAAAGATAAGAAAAAGTAACTCTGAAATTAAAAAATTACTGCTTGACCAAGGAGTCATGAGTGGGGTCGGAAATATCTACGCCGATGAAGCATTGTGGAGAGCCAAAGTCCATCCGCAGCGGATCGGAAAAGATTTAACGTCAGCCCAAATTGTGAAGATAATCGATAAATGCAAAGAGGTTATGAGCCAGGCGATAGCAGCTGGAGGAACCTCATTTGATGATTTGTATGTAAACGTAAATGGCAAAAGTGGGTACTTCGATCGTTCCCTGGCCGCATATGGTCAAACCGGCACCCCTTGCCCCCGGCCAAAATGCCGTGGATTGATCACTAAAGCCAGATTTATGGGCAGATACAGCCATTTCTGCACTAACTGTCAACCAAAATCAGGCTAGATCCAATAGTTAGATCTGGGCTAAGGGTAGGTTTGCCCCTGCGTAAGCAGAATTTCTTGAGCATGGGATAGAAAAAGGGGGTCAGCAGATGTATTTGAAAAGCCTGACCTTGAAAGGGTTTAAATCCTTCGCCTCTGCCACCACTTTGCAATTTGAGCCTGGCATTACCTGCGTAGTCGGCCCAAATGGTTCGGGTAAGTCCAACATTATTGATGCGCTCACATGGGTTTTGGGCGAGCAAGGTGCAAAAAGTTTGCGCGGCGGAAAAATGGAAGATGTTATTTTCGCAGGAACCACAGGCCGCGCACCTCTTGGTCGTGCAGAAGTTGCCGTAACAATTGATAACACTGATGGCGCATTACCAATTGATTTTACTGAAGTGACAATTTCAAGAATTCTTTTTAGAAATGGAACAAGCGAATATCAAATCAATGGTGAGAGTTCGCGATTATTAGATATTCAAGAATTGTTAAGCGATAGTGGAATTGGCCGAGAAATGCATGTGATTGTTGGACAAGGCCAGCTAGACACAATTTTGTCTGCAAATCCAGAAGAGCGCCGGGCACTTATTGAGGAAGCGGCTGGAATTCTTAAGCACAGAAAACGTAAAGAGAAAGCACTTCGTAAATTAGATGCAATGCAGCAAAACTTTACGAGAATTCAAGATTTGTTAGCAGAATTGAGAAGGCAGTTAAAACCACTTGGCCGTCAGGCTGAAGTAGCAAAACGGGCAGCAACTATTCAGGCTGATGTACGGGACGCGAAATTACGCGTGCTTGCAGATGATTTACTAACTTTGCGGTCAACACTTTCAGCAGATGTAGAAGATGAAACAGTTTTACGTAGCCGCCGAGGCGAAGTTGAAAGTGAATTGGATAGAACTAGAAAGCGCGAGCAAGAATTAGAGGAGATATCACTTCGTGAAGCTCCAATTTTGGTTAGGTCCCAGGAGAATTTTTATCGACTAAATAGTTTACGTGAACGTTTTCGTGGAACAGCGAACTTAGCAACAGAGCGAGCACGGTTCTTGTCTGACTCTGAAGAGATCCGGGCATCAGGGGTTGATCCAGATGCAATGGATTTGGAAGCTAGACAACTTCGTGCTGAAGAAGGAAAAATTCGCGATGGGATGTTGTTACAACAAAGCGCTTTAGAAAAAGCTTCACTAGAACTACAACAGGCAGAGATCGCTTTGTCGGCGCAAGAAAGTGAATTAGCGTCAGCATTGCGACAAGCAGCAGATGCGCGCGAAGGAAGTGCAAGACGCGAAGGTAGAGTCAATTCACTTCGTTCAAGAATTCAAGCAGGCGAAGCGGAAATCGAACGATTAACTCGTAACCGAGATGAAGCTTTGAACCGCGTGAGTTCTGCGCAACGTGAGTTTGCAACACGTGAATCAGAAATTGCAGGACTTGATGCTGGTGAAGCGCATTTAGATAGTGCCTATCAAGAAGCCAAAAAAATCTCAGACCAAGTACAAGCAAATTTAGAAAAAGTGCGGGATAACGAGCGCAGTAGTGAAAGATCAAGATCCTCAGTCGAAGCGCGCATCGAGGCGCTTAAATTCAGTGTTAATTCAAGAGATGGTGGCGCTGCACTTCTAAATTCTTCTACAGAGGTAAACGCTCTTGGCTCTGTGGCTTCACTGATTGAAATTTCACCTGGCTGGGAAAGTGCGATAACAGCTGCACTTGGTTCCCTCTCAGATGCAGTTGTCGTTGGTCGTTTATCTGATGCCATCGATGCGCTTACTTTGCTTAAGCGCGAACAAGGTGGACGTGCCGAGATATTAGTTATGGGATCAGCAGAAACGAACTTGAATCAACCTGAAATTTCGTTACCTAACGGGGCTTACCGTGCGATCGACTTGATAAAAAGTGAGCGCTTAGTTCGTTCGTTATCTCACGTACTTGCAAATACAGTTGTTGTAGAAAACCTCCAAGTTGCGCATCTGTTATTGCAAAGCAATTCAGAATTGCGTGTAGTGACTCGTGACGGAGACATTCTTGGTCGTGACTTAGTGGTTGGTGGATCAAAGAGTGAGTCTAGTTTGATTGAACTTCGGGCAGTAATTGATGAGAGTGAAAAATCTCTTAGAGAACTTACGCACAATGGTGAAAGACTTCGTTTTGAAATAAGTGCTTTAGAGACACAATCTGCAGCAGCACGCGAAAATCTTGAAAAGTGCATCGCTCAATTGAATGAATCAGATGCGCATATGGCAGCACTTGCCGAACAAATGGGTTTAGCAAATCAAAATGTTCGCGCAGCATCAGCAGAAGCCGAAAGATTAGCCACGGCAATAACTGAAGCCCAAAAAGCATTGGAAGAGCACCGCAGTCAATTGACTCAGCTTGAAAATGAACCAGTTGAACAGATTCACTTCGTGGAACCAGATACTGCTGCAATTGAAACCAAGCGTGAAGCTGTGGCAATTGCACGAAATGTTGAAATGGAATCTCGTTTAGCTCTTCGTACAAGTGAAGAAAGAGCCACATCTACTGCTTCTCGTGCCGGGCAACTTGAAAAATCAGCCCAGGCTGAACGTGACTCAAAAGTCACAGCGATTGCTCGTCGTGAGAGTCGTGCCAAGGGAGCAATCACGGCACAAGCGATAGCCGAAACTGCTTATGAAGCATTAATTCAAATTGAAGTTTCAATTACTAAAGCCATGAATGAGCGCACTGAATTAGAAAATGAAAGAGTTTCACGTGAGGGTGAATTGCTAGCAGCCAGGGCTAAAAATCGTGAACTAACATCTGAGATGGAAGCGCTGACCGACAGTGTGCATCGAGATGAAATTGCTAGAGCTGAGCAAAAGTTACGTATTGAACAGTTAGAGGAAAAAGTTTACGAAGAGTTTGCAATCGATGCGCAAACCCATCTCGCCGAGTACGGTCCTGAGCGTGAAGTTCCAACATTTGTTCTTGACGATGAAGGTCAAGTTATTTCAACTGAAATGATCCCGTACCGTCGCGATCAACAAGAAAAGCGTTTAGCGGCAGCAGAGCGGTCATTAGCGGTGTTAGGCAAGATTAATCCGCTTGCTCTCGAAGAGTTCACCGCTCTGGAGGAGCGCTCAAAGTATTTAACAGACCAATTAGAGGATTTGAAAGCAACCAGACGGGATTTGCTCGAAATTGTGCGTGAAGTTGATGAGCGAGTAGAAATCATCTTCCGTGAGGCTTATGAAGAGACTGCACGTCAATTTGCTTTAATTTTCCCAAGATTATTTCCTGGTGGCGAAGGCCGTTTGTTGTTAACTAATCCTGAAGATTTGTTAACAACCGGAATTGAAGTTGAGGCGAGACCTCCTGGAAAACGAGTTAAGAGACTTTCATTGCTATCCGGTGGAGAGCGGTCCTTAACTGCAGTCGCGCTGCTTATCGCAATCTTTAAAGCTCGTCCTAGTCCGTTTTATGTTTTGGATGAGGTTGAAGCCGCACTCGATGATACAAACTTAGGAAGATTACTTGGAGTTTTGGCTGAACTTCGCTCATCTTCACAATTAATTATTGTTACTCATCAGAAGCGCACTATGGAGATTGCAGATTCACTTTATGGGGTTTCAATGCGTGGTGATGGCGTCACTCAAGTAATTTCACAGCGGATTCGTGAAATCGAGAACGCTTAAATTATGGCTCTGTTTTCTGTAATCACATCTTTAATTTCGAAGTTGCGCGAACCAGGCGTGAATGCCGATCTTGACTGGAATGAAATTGAAAACCAACTAATTCAAAGTGACCTTGGACCAAAATTAAGCGTCGAACTGGTCGAGTTGCTAAAGAAAAATTCAAAAGTATCTCTGGAAGAGGGGTTACTGGAATTATTAGGTAATGAGAGAGATAGAAATTTATTTAAAAATAAAAGCCAAAATGTAATATTAATTGTTGGAGTAAATGGAGTTGGTAAAACAACGACAGTTGGAAAGCTGGCACATTACTTAGTCACCACTGGCAATAAAGTAGTGATAGGTGCGGCAGATACATTTCGTGCAGCCGCGACTGGCCAGGTAAGTACCTGGGCTGTTAATGCTGGAGCAACATTAGTTTCTGGCCAAGATGGCGCAGACCCAGCTGCAATAGCTTTTGATGCAGTGGCCAAAGGATTTGAAATTGGCGCTGATTTTGTTTTGATTGATACTGCAGGACGTTTACACACCAAGGCGGGATTAATGGATGAGCTATCTAAAATCCGCCGAGTAATCGAAAAACGTACGCCCGTTGGCGAGGTTCTATTAGTTATTGATGGGACCACCGGACAAAATGGGTTAGCCCAAGCGAAGATTTTTGGCGAAGCGGTAGGACTCTCTGGGGTGGTTGTGACGAAGTTGGACGGATCGGCAAAAGGTGGCATAGCTTTTGCGATCGAGCGTGAAGTTGGGGCTCCAATCAAATTCGTGGGCACGGGCGAGGCGATTTCCGACCTGCAACCCTTTGAGCCTGCTCCATATATTGCCTCTCTCATTAGCAGTTAGTTGCCGGTTTAACCTGCTCGTAACACAACAGCCTATTTTGTGATCTTTTGGAAACCTTTACTGCTCATGTCCCGAAACAGTGCAACCAGATACTTCCCTTACTCAACGGCGAGTGCCATCTCCGAGGCCCAATTCGGATTCTCATCAAATCCCACCTGAACGTGAGGAAAAATTATGACTGAAGTAGTTTTGAATACTGGTGATACAGCTTGGATGCTCACTAGTACCGCATTAGTTCTACTAATGACTCCAGGTTTGGCACTTTTTTATGGCGGAATGGTCCGTGCTAAGGGTGTGCTGAATATGATGATGATGTCTTTTGTTTCAATGGGCATCGTTGCAGTGCTTTGGGTTGTCTATGGATACTCAATGACATTTGGAAAAGATTTAGGAAATGGATTACTTGGTGATCCAACTGAATTTATTGGATTAAAGGGATTGATTGCGCCAGACTCTTTGTTTGGAACAATTCCAACCACTGTATTTATCGCTTTCCAAGCGATGTTCGCAATTATTACCGTAGCCCTCATCTCTGGTGCAATCGCCGATCGAGCAAAGTTTGGCGCATGGGTGGTCTTCGTAATTGTTTGGTCAACATTGGTTTACTTCCCGGTAGCGCACTGG
>SYCR01000032.1:0-2701 GCA_005786885.1 Actinomycetota bacterium
CTTGATGGCGTTATTTTAAATTTACATGGCGCATTGATTACTCAATCTCATGATTATGCAGATGCAGAGATTGTGGCCAGAGTGCGCGCTTTAATTGGAGAAGAGATTCCAATCGCGGTAACTCATGATCTGCACGCAAATGTCACAGGTGAGATTTTGGAACATGCCGACATTTTAATTGGCTACCAAACATATCCGCATATAGATCAGGCAGATACTGGCGCAAAAGCAGCAAAGTTATTATTGGATTTACTTGCCGTGGGTGCTCCAATTCAAACGGCTATTTCAAAAATTCCATTATTGATTCCGGCCGAGGTACAAATCATTAAATCTGAACCAATGCTTCAGGTTCGAAATTTGGCTGATTCTTATTTATCTGATCGAGTTTTAGATATCTCATTGTTCCCAGTACAGCCTTGGATAGATGTACCTGAATTGGGTTTTGCCGTAACAGTCACCGGCACATTAGCTAAACCAGAGCTTTCAAAAATAGCTGCAGAGATCAGCGATAAAATTTGGGAGATTAAAGAGCAGTTTGAAGTGGATTTGGTAAAACCTGAAGACGCAATTGTCAGAATTAAAAAAGGTAATGAAGCAGGACGAAACAAGTTTTCAATTTTATTGCAATCAAGTGATGCACCTCCGGGTGGCGCAGCCGGTGATAGCGCAGCATTGATAAATGAGTTGGTAAAAGCCGGGCCAGATTTAAATGTCTACACAAATCTGGTGGATGTAAATGCCGTTGTGGAAGCAGGCAATGTGGGTATAGGTGGGCAGGTAAGCCTCTCGATTGGTGCCTCACTCGATCCAAGATGGTCCAATCCAGTATTGATATCTGGAAAAGTTTTGAATTTAGGATCTACTCCCATTTTGCTCAAGGGAATCGTGATGAATGGGCAGGAAGTATCAATCGGCAATTGGGCAACAATAGATTGTGGGCGTGGATTAATAGTTTTAGTCAGCACCGAACCGGCACCATCATTTGATCCGGCAACATATGAAAGTGTCGGACTTCAAGTTAGTAAAGCCGATGCGGTGCACGTTAGATCATGCGCGCTTTTTAGAGCTGGCTATGTTGACTTATTTGATGAAGTTTTGATTTTAGATATTCCTGGACCGACTTCACCTGCACTAGCCAAGATTGATTATCAGCGAGCCCAAAGGCCATTATTTCCTTTAGATCGTTGAGAGATGATTCCGGCAACGATTTCGCCACTTAAGCCAACAAGTGGCAAGCCGCCACCTGGATGTGCAGAGCCTCCAACTAAATAAAGTCCATCAATTGGTGATCGATTTTTGGCTCTCTTAAATGCCGCACGTGCACCATTGCTTGAACGACCGTAGATCGAGCCACCAGGTGCGAGGTGATTATTTTGAATCTGCAGCGGTGATCCGTAAGCAAAAACATCAATTCTTTCTCGGTCTATAAAACCTTTAGCTACTAAAAGATCCACCAAGTGGTCAGCATATTTCTCAGCGACCCCTGGAGCGCTCCAATCAAAACCCTTGCCATCTGTACTGTGTCTTGGAGCATTAACAAGGACAAACAAACTTTCATGATTAGCCAAATCCTGATTAGGTACCATCTGTTCATCTGCCGGCGAGCAGATGTAAAGAGTTGGATCTACAACTGGCTGAAAATTCTTAAAGACTGCATTAAATTCAGCGTCATAATCATCGGGAAAAGAAACCGTATGGTGTTTTAGTTCTGAGCGTTTACCTTTCAATCCAATTGCTAGGTAAAAACCTGAAAGAGATGGTTCACTTCGTAAAATCTTCTGCTTTTCCTTGCGTGCTTTAGGTAGATTGCCCAGTAATTTTCCGTAAGTTAATTCAGAGTCCGCATTACTAACAACAATCTGAGATTCAATTACTCGACCATCTGCCAATCTCACTCCAGTAACTTTTCCATCACTCGTTAAGATCTCAGATACCGAGCAGTTGTACTCGATTTGAGCACCGCAGTTTTGTGCACGTTTAGCAAGTGCTTCACCTAACTTTCCGATGCCGCCTTCAATATGCCATGCCCCAAATACCATTTCGACATATGGAATTGTCAATAAAACCGCGGGAGCACTGCGAGGATCAGAGCCGGTGTATGTTGCGTATCGGTCAATCAAAGTACGCAAACGTGGGTCGCTAATCTTTCTATTCACCAAAGATCGTAGGGAGCGCCATGGAGCAATAGTGAAGAGATCTCCAATAATTTTTGGCCTAGAAATTAATGAGGTGAGAGTTCCAAGCTCTGATTCAACAAATGGTCCTCTAGAGACGGCCCACATTTTCTCGGCTCTCTCCATTAGATTTTCCCATTCGGCGGCAGCGCGTTCTCCAAATGATTTTTCGATCGCAGCGGTAGTTCCAGCCCTCGAGGAAGATGGCAAAGTCAGCCTGGTGCCATCTGCAAAGAAGTAGTCAAAGGCCGGTTCTACGGGAGTGAGTTTAAGTTCTTGCCCTAAATGCTTTCCGCTTTTCAAAAACAAATCACGATACACAGCAGGTATCGTCAACAAAGATGGCCCAGTATCAAAAGAGTAGTCATCAATATTTATAGTTCGACATTTTCCACCTGGCTGTGGGCCGGCTTCAAAAACTCTGACTTTAAAACCAGATTTAGCAAGACGTGTCGCTGCAGCAAGTCCACCCATGCCAGCACCAATTACAACTATCTCACCGCTTTGTTCGCTCATAACTTCCTGCC
>SYCR01000033.1:0-4694 GCA_005786885.1 Actinomycetota bacterium
CGTTCTTCTCCTGAAGAGCGCAAGAAAAGATCTACATCTGTTGGAACATCTAAATACTGAGTTAGTGTTTTTTCATTTACTTTATCTATATTTATTTTCTTGTTTTTAATATCTTTACCTAATTCAATTGCAGCATAAATGATCTCAGCTCTTCCACCGTAATTGACACACATATTTAGGGTTAATACTTTATTTTTTACAGTGAGTTTTTCAGCTCTTTCCAACTCATCAATTACGCTTTTCCATAATTTACGATCACGCCCGGCCCATCGAACTCGAACACCTAACTCATGCATGTCATCAAGTCGGCGACGGATTACATCTCGATTAAATCCCATTAAGAACTTAACTTCTTCAGGTGAGCGTTTCCAGTTTTCAGTTGAAAATGCAAAGGCGCTAATCTCTTTAACGCCAATTTCTATTGCACCTTCTACTAAATCAAAAAGTGCGGCTTCCCCAGCCTCATGGCCAGCAGTTCTTGGCAACCCTCTTTGTTTAGCCCATCTTCCATTTCCATCCATGACAACTGCAACGTGATTTGGAATTAAGTTTTTCGAAAGTTTTGGAGGTTTAGCACCACTTGGATGTGGCGTTGGTTTTCTCATGCACGTTCCACCAACGGAAGAGAACGTAGCGCACGCTCTAAGTGGTATTGCAAATATGCTGCAATAACTCCGCTTGCTTCTCTTCTACTTTTAGGATCGCTACTTTCAGCAACATCCCACTGACCGGATAGCAGTGCGCCCATCAATTCAAGAGTTGGTGCAGTGACCGTTGCAGCCCCTGAGGTTCGGCAATTTGTGCAAATGCTGCCACCACCCGAAAGTGAGAAGAAACGATGTGGTCCAGTTGCTTCACAGACCGAACAATCTTCTAGTGAAGGCGCGTAGCCGCCGACCGATAGTGAGCGAAGTAAAAACGCATCAAGGATTAAGGATGGTTCATGCTCATTGTCTGAAAGCGAACGCAGTGCTCCAATTACCAACAAAAATTGTTGCAAAGATGGTTCATGCTCATTCAATGTAAATCTTTCTGCTGTTTCTAAAATTGCTGAGGCTATAGTCCACTTTTGATAATCGGCTGAAAGGACATCCCCAAAATTTTCACGAGAAGAAACTTCTGTGACGATGTCAAAAGTTTTTCCGGTATAAAGCTGGATATCTAAGTAACTTCCTGGCTCAAGGCGTGCGCCAAATTTAGATTTAGTGCGCCGAACTCCCTTAGCCACAGCTCGAATCCGACCGCTCTCCCGGGTCAACAAGGTGATGATGCGATCGGCTTCGCCAAGACGTTGCGTGCGAATTACGACCGCTTCATCCCGGTAAAGACCCATAAGTAGAACGGTAGTACCTCGGGGTGAGAACTACCTGATTGCGCGGTTGATGGCAGAAACAATTGCCTTAAGCGAAGCGGTAGTCGTATTCGGATCAATTCCGACTCCCCAAAAAGTATTGCCATCGATGGTGCACTCAAGGTAAGCCGCGGCACTGGCATCACCACCTGCTGAAAGTGCGTGCTCGTAATAGTCGAGCACCTGCACCGAGACACCATGGCTTGCTATCGCATCGCAGAACGCTGCAATAGGGCCATTTCCAGTTCCATTTAAAGTATGGCTAGCACCGCGATCGGTAATTTCGGCAACCAGTTTTACATCTTCGCCCAAAGATGAACTTTGTGAGAGACCTCGTAATCTAAACCTGCCCCAAGGGGCGCTCTCGGTTGGCAAATACTCATCTTCGAAAATTCCCCACATCTGCTCAGGGTTAATTTCGCCACCTTCACTATCTGTTTTAGCTTGAACAACTTGGCTAAATTCGATTTGTAGTCGGCGCGGAAGATCAAGTGAATGTTCGTTTTTCATCATGTACGCCACTCCGCCTTTTCCGGATTGGCTATTAACACGAATTACCGCTTCGTAACTGCGACCAATATCTTTTGGATCTATGGGAAGGTACGGAACAGCCCACAACATTTGATCAATTGTCTTTCCGGCAGATTTAGCATCTCTTTCTAAATGCTCAAAACCTTTTTTAATTGCGTCTTGATGTGACCCAGAAAAAGCGGTGAAAACTAAATCGCCACCATATGGGTGCCGCTCTGGCACACGTAATTGATTTGCATACTCCACAACGCGACGAACTTCAGAGATATCTGAAAAATCAATATGTGGGTCAATTCCCTGGCTAAGCAAATTAATTCCAAGTGTTACTAAGCAGACATTTCCAGTGCGCTCGCCATTTCCAAATAACGTGCCTTCAATTCGATCTGCTCCAGCCATATAGCCAAGCTCGGCTGCTGCCACACCTGTTCCGCGGTCGTTATGTGGGTGCAAGCTAAGTACTACCGAATCGCGGTAAGCAAGATTACGGTGCATCCACTCAATTGAATCTGCATAAACATTTGGAGTTGCCATCTCTACCGTTGCCGGCAAATTTAAAATAGTTTTCCAAGATGGAGTTGGTCGCCAAATGTCATTTACCGCATCGCAAACTTCTAGCGCATAACTTAACTCGGTACCCGTGTATGACTCAGGGGAATACTCAAAAGAAACTTGAGTTCCTTTAACTGAATCTACAAGTGATAGACAGTACTTGGCAGCATCTGTTGCGATTTTCTTGATTCCCTCTTTGTCTTGCCCAAATACAACACGACGTTGCAACGTCGAAGTTGAGTTGTAGAGGTGAACAATCGCCTGCTTGGCACCTTTAATTGATTCAAATGTGCGATCAATTAAATGTGCTCTAGCTTGCGTAAGCACTTGGATAATTACATCATCTGGAATCAGATCTTCTTCAATAATTTTGCGTATGAAATCAAAATCAGTCTGACTTGCACTTGGAAAACCAACTTCAATCTCTTTGTAACCCATCTGCACCAAAAGTTTAAACATCGCTAATTTGCGCGGTGGATCCATTGGATCAATTAGTGCTTGATTGCCGTCTCGAAGATCAACAGAACACCATTTAGGGGCCACAGTGATTGTCTTGTCCGGCCAAGTGCGATCAGATAGATCTATCGGTGCAAATGGCTGATAACGATGAATCGGTGAATTGCTTTTTACTTGCTTTGGGAAATTCATTTGATCGGGGCTCCTTTTAATTCGCGGCTAATGTTTGATGGATTAACCGGCACGTCAACAACCCGTGACAGGGAGACCGGTTACTTGGCCCCGCCACGGCAGGCAAGGAGGAGTGCGCTGCGACGTGTCATGCCATAAGGGTAAGGCAGGGGCTAGAGAAGTGGCAAATAACGATCAAGTTCATAAACGCTGACCTGGCGTTGGTATTCAGCCCATTCTGCTCGCTTATTTCGTAGTACATACTCAAAAACATGCTCGCCCAAGGTCTCGCGAACTAATTCGCTCTGCGCCATTGCATCAATTGCGCCATTTAAATCGCGCGGAAGTGAAGTCAGTCCCGCAGCAGCTACCTCTTCGGCGGAAGTTAAATCGATTCCAGCTGGATCTTGTAATTGATATTTACCTTCAATTCCTTTTAAGCCAGCCGCCAAAATTACTGCGAATGCTAAATATGGATTGCACGCTGAATCAGGTGATCTCAATTCGATTCGAGTGGAGTTTGATTTGTTTGGCTTATACATTGGAATCCGAACTAAAGAACTGCGATTGTTGTATCCCCATGAAATATGGGATGGGGCTTCACCACCACCATGTAATCTCTTGTAAGAGTTGACCCATTGATTTGTGATTGCAGAATACTCAGGTGCATGCTTCAAAAGTCCAGCGATGAAAGATCTTCCTTCTTGTGAAAGTTGAAGTGGTGCGCCTTCTTCATAAAAAACATTGCGCTCACCCTCAAATAGTGAAAGATGGGTGTGCATTCCAGAACCAGGATGATCAGTAAATGGTTTTGGCATAAACGATGCATAAAAGCCTTGATCAAGAGCAACTTCTTTTACAACTAATCTAAAAGTCATGATGTTATCTGCAGTGCTTAATGCATCTGCATAACGTAAATCTATTTCTTGCTGTCCTGGTGCACCCTCATGATGACTGAACTCGACACTAATTCCCATGGCTTCTAGGACTGTAATTGCTTGGCGTCTGAAATCATTTCCAACAACACTTGGTGTGTGATCAAAATATCCAGCCGAATCAACTGGTTGAGGTGTTTCGCCTTTTTTAGGTTCTTCTTTAAATAGGAAAAACTCAATCTCTGGATGTGTATAAAAACTGTAACCCATCTTTGCTGCTCGATTTAACGTTCTCTTCAATACATTTCGAGGATCTGCAGGGGAGGGTTCCCCATCCGGCATGATGATGTCGCAAAACATACGAGCCGCACCCGGTGCTTCAGTTCGCCAAGGCAAAATTGTAAAAGTACTTGGATCTGGCATAACCAACATGTCAGATTCTTGACCACGTGCAAAACCTTGAATTGCTGAACCATCAAAGCCAATACCTTCATCAAATGCATTTTGTAGTTCAGCTGGAGCAACTGCAACAGATTTTAAAAATCCGAGAACATCGGTAAACCAAAGTCTGACAAAACGAATTCCGCGCTCTTCTAGTGTTCGAAGAACGAACTCTTTTTGGCGCGCATTTTGCGTTTCTGGGCTATTGCTAGATTGGCTCATCCCTTAATCCTGCCTCGTGTGCGTTTCGGCTGTGTTAACAAAATTACTGATTGAAGGCGCCTTTTTAGGATATTTAGAGGCTATTTAGAGGCTATTTA
>SYCR01000034.1:0-55640 GCA_005786885.1 Actinomycetota bacterium
GAAGTGAGCGTCCAAACGCCGGCATGATCAATTCATCTGAAAATAATCTGCGGTAATTTTCTAAACCGACCCATTTGATCGGGCCCAAAATGTTCCACTCACAAAAACTAAGCAAAACTCCGACAGCGGAAGGGATGAGAATGAAAAGTGTGTACATGAAAAGATTTGGAATAATAAATATTCCCAACCAAAAACGATCATTTCGTTTTAATTGATTTTTTGTACCGACTTTTTTTTCTTGGACCTGCGCCATGCGTCCTCCAAAAATTTACCTACATAAAAAATCTAAAAACTTTTTTAGTTAATTGGTGGGCAGTGCATAAAGCACCGCCCACCAATTAATTATTTAATTACCCTGCGTCAAGTTCTTTCTTGATTGCAGCTGTAACTTTATCTTCAGCCTTCTTGAATGCTTTCTCAATAGAAACATTCTTGAGAAGAACTTCAGCTAAAGCGTCACCAATTACGGTGTCAAGCACAGTTCCTGCTTGACCTGGCAACTTAGGTGCAATAAAGGAGTTCTTGATCGCACGACCAAATACATCAACATTTGCAGGAGGTGCTGGGACTTTGCGCCATGCGCCGCCCGCAATTCCTTCATCTGTTGGAGGTACTAGTGATCCACTCTCTTGAAGGGTGTTAATTCCACCGTTCTTAGTTGAGTAGAACCAGTTTACGAACTTCCATGCAGCTTCTTTATTCTTTGAAGTTGCAGCAATACCTAATCCGTAGCTTCCGCCACCGATGATGTACTTAGAAGTTGAGCCCTTGATAACAGGCATATCAGCAACATCCCAATCCATCTTCTTAGCCTCTAGTCCGGACTTGTATGTTGGTAGGAGTGCGCGTACAGAAATTTCCATTGCAACCTGTCCACCTTGGAAGGTTGGAGGAGTCTTGCCGGAAACGATGCTGTACTTAGGAATACATCCGTTTTGCCATGGCTTAACAAGTTGCTTCCATGCACCAATAGCTTTTGGTGAACCAATAGCTGAGGTGTTGGTGTTGCGGTCATAGGTGTATGTACCTACAGAATGAAGGAATGGGTTGTACTGGGCTTGCCAGATTGACTTGCTTCCTCCGCCAGGTCCGCCTGAGTTACCCCAAACTTGTGGCTTCTGCTTTGCGCCCCACTTTGAAAGCTTGTCGCATGTGCTCAAGTACTCGTCGTATGTCCAGCCTGCCTTTGGAAATGCAACGCCAGCTTTCTTGAAGAGTGTCTTGTTATAGAAAACAACGATCGCATCTGCAGCAATTGGAAGACCAGTTACTTGCTTTGGAAAGTTGATTGGAACATAAGAGCTCAAGAATGCTTGGTTGAAGTTTGAGCGCTTGATGGTTCCGTTGGTGCCAAACCATTTAACAAGATCCTCGGTGAATCCGACATCTGCTAATTGATCTGCATATGTATCAAGGTTATTGATTAGATCTGGTGCGCTGCCACTTAGTGCAGATGCAGCCAAGCTCTTCACGATGTCAGGAATTGTTGCTGGAAGAGTTTCAATTTTGATTTGGATATCTGGATTCTCTTTGTTCCATTGTTCAATTACTGGCTTGAAGTTTCCGTCAATACCAGCAAGTGCAGCGAAACGTAGTTCAGTTACAGCATGTGCACTCTGAACTCCAACGCCTGCTAGTGAGACTGACAAAAGACCTGCAAGAATTCCGACCCGGAACTTCTTGCTTGCTGTCTTGTTATTCATTTTCACCTATCTCTCTATCTCCAAGGCCGAGGGATCGGCCGCCAATCAAATCCCCGTTTTAGTTGCTTTGGTGTTACTGGTAATACCAGTTGCACCTTAGCAAAAACCCTTTCTAAAACGGTTCAGATCTGTGTGTTGTGGAACGGTATATACCGATTCGGTCAGGGTCAATAGCAGTTGGCAAAATTCTACGATTGATACGTATTTGTTATCTAACCGTTCATCCGCAAAATTCGACCCGACCCTCACCTGCACTTATGGAAATTAGTCGAGACGGAAAACCAGCTCTTCACAAGGGTGCATTTGAAGGTGATCAGTTGGTGGACCCTCTGGAGGCCAGATGAAAGCACCTTTCATTTTGTCACCGATCTCGGCGCTGTATCGCTCGTGGACATCTTTGCGATTCCACATCGTTTTGCGTGATTCATCCCAGTTCTCAGATTCAACATATCCAATTACCAAACCATCGGGCATGAGGTAAATCGAATAATTCTTCCAACCAGCATCACTTAAAGCTTGGCGATAATAATCTGGAATTGCTGCATGAGATTCACGGTAATCATTTACCCGATCTGGATGCACTCGAAGCGTCCAACAGATTCTCTCCACTTTATTCTCCTCTTAGGTTAGTTACTTTTGTAAATCTTTATCCTCATCAGCTAGATGAGCAAACCTAAATGTTAGGAGTAAAAGTACTGCCGGCACAAGGAGGGCGGCGGCGACCGATACTCGTTCGGCCACAAATGAGATTATTAGTCGAATCACAAACAAATACATCGTGAAGACTAGATAAACCCGACCTAAGGCAACATTTAAAGATGTACCAGATTTGTCGCCAAGAACCTTGATGAATATTGCTTGGATTCCACCGATACCAAACCCACCAATTATTACGCCTAATCCAGCCGCGATAAAAGCCAACCACGGAGAGGTTTCAACAATTAAGAATGCGCCGTAAATTCCGATTGCATATCCGAGGCCTCCAATGATTGAACCGTAATGAATCAAGTTAACTGGGCCAAACCTTTTTAACATCGGAGCAAATTTCCATCTAGCAATAATCATTGCGAGTGAAAATAAAATAAAGTAAATAACATGCGGTCCCGCTGGAATATTTAATGTTTCTCGGGAAAAAATCGCCATCCAGTCATTTGTAGCAATTTCAATTACAGTAGCGCAGATTAAGCCCAAGCTAATTAACCACTCTAATTGAGTGCGTGGAATTAACTCTTTTACAAATTTTAATCCAAGGTGCGGTTTTTCACCTATTGCGAAATCTCTCGATGAGGGAACTTGATTTGCACAGTAGAAAAATATAGGTGCTAAAAGAAGTGACACAACTGTTAAGTGAGTTCTAACAGAAACAAATGGCGAAACGATTCCACCAATAATCATGACAATTAAAAATCCAATGTTAAATGCGCCATGCATCTTCGGAATAATTGGACGGCCGATTTCCTTTTGAATTGCCGTTTGGACGCCTAGAAGAGCAATATGGAGGAAAGAGCCTCCAACGGCAGCAAAGAAATTTATCAGAGCGAAGATCGCAACATTTTGAGTCCAAGTTAATCCTGCATAACTCAAAACCATTAAAAAGATCGAGATATTACTTACTGTTTTTGACCCAAAACGCTCAATTACATATCCTGAACTTCCATAGGCCACTAATGAGCCAAGAGATCCAAGACCTAGAAGTGAACCAAAAACCTCATTATTCAATCCAAGCATCTTCTTGATTTCGGAAAGACGTGGAATCCAAGAAATAACTAGAAGCGCGAATAGGAAATTCATCGCAAGTAAGTATTTATTTGCGCGCTCTAGATCATGGTGCTTATTTGCTGAACTTGACATCTAAATTTACTGCTTTCAAAATCTGAATTAACTTACTCGGATGCTCAACTATACCAACTAATAGCGATACCTACTGAACAGGGGTTTCTAACATTTCGGTAACAAGTGCAGCAATGGCAGAACGTTCACTTCTTACTAAAGTTATATGTGCAAAAAGTGGATGACCCTTGAGAGCTTCGATGACTGCGACCACTCCATCAAATCTTCCGACTCTCAAATTGTCGCGTTGGGCAACATCATGAGTCAAAATCACTCGAGAGTTCTGTCCGATTCTTGATAGTACAGTTAATAGGACGCCACGTTCCAATGATTGTGCTTCATCCACAATTACAAAAGAGTCATGGAGTGATCGACCACGAATATGAGTTAAAGGCAAAACTTCAATTAATCCGCGATGCACAACTTCATCGATTGCACTTTGACTTACTAATGCGCCCAATGTGTCAAAGACCGCTTGAGCCCATGGAGACATCTTTTCCCCTTCACTTCCTGGGAGGTAGCCGAGTTCCTGTCCACCAACTGGATATAGCGGGCGGAAGACCACAACTTTTTTATGTAGCCGGCGCTCAAGTACCGCTTCTAGTCCAGCACAAAGAGCGAGCGCACTTTTACCAGTGCCTGCTCGCCCACCAAGTGAAACAATTCCAATTTCATTATCAAGTAATAGGTCTAGGGCGATTCTCTGTTCGGCACTTCTGCCGTGCACACCAAATGCTTCGCGATCTCCGCGGACTAAACGCAACTGTTTATCAGGCATCACTCGAGCGAGTGCACTACCTCTCTCTGATGAAAGCACTACCCCGGTATGAACCGGCAAATCTTTAGCTTCAGGACATGGCGTTCGTTCATTTTCGTATAACGCATCAATTTCAGCAGCAGAGACTTGAAGTTCTACCATTCCGGCCCAGCCACTGCTTATTGCAAGTTCTGCTCGATACTCCTCCGCTTCGATTCCAATCGCAGACGCTTTAACTCGCAAAGGTAAGTCTTTTGTAACTAAGACAACATTACGGCCATCGGCAATCAAATTTTTTGCGACTGACAAAATTCTTGAATCATTACTTCCATCACGGAAAAATCCCGGAGGTAAAGAACTTGAATCAGAGTGATTTAACTCAACTGAAAGAGTTCCACCTTCTGGAGTAATAACCATTGGCTTATCAAGCTGACCATTTTCGACTCTTATGTCATCTAATAATCGCAAGGCCGCTCTTGCAAAATATCCAAGCTCCGGGTGATCTCGTTTGCTTTCTAGTTCGCCAATTACGGCAATTGGTAAAACAACTTGGTGTTCTGCGAATCTAGTGAGTGCGGATGGGTCCGCCAAAAGCACGCTGGTATCTAAAATGTAAGTCTTAATTTTATTTTTAGACTTCGCCGACACCGGCACTTCCTATTCTGTTATGTAGCAGGTAGTGCAAAATTTAGAATAATTCAAGAGTTGGTTTGATGCGACACGCGGGCACTTAATCTGATGTTAACTTCCGAAGCGACGGTGGCGGGCAGCATAAGAACGTAATGCTCTCAAGAAATCCAACTTTCGGAAATCAGGCCAATAAGCTTCGCAAAAGTAAAACTCTGAATGTGCACTTTGCCACAATAAAAATCCTGAGAGCCTTTGCTCACCTGAGGTTCTAATGACTAAATCTGGATCAGGCTGACCTGCCGTGTACAAGTATTTGGAGATCTCATTTATCTCTAAATTCTCAATTATTTCGGGAAGTGATTTTCCAATTTTCAAATTATCTTCAAGCAATGCTTTGACAGCATCAGAAATTTCCTGGCGGCCCCCGTATCCAATTGCAAGGTTAACCGTTAATTTTTTGTTTCCATGATCTATGGCTACTGCTTTTGCTAATCGATCAGCAAGCCAAGTAGGTAGTAGATCTGATGAACCCATCAAAACCAAGTTCCACTTACCTTGCCTTGAAAGTTCTTCTACGGTCTCGGCAATAACCTCATAAAGTGAATTTAATTCATTTCTTTCTCGGTTTAGATTTTCAGTTGAAAGCAGCCAAAGAGTTACTAACTCAACATTTACCTCTTCACACCAATCAAATAAGTCAATAATTTTTCGGGCGCCAGCCTCATGGCCTGATCTGGACGAAGCTAAATTATTTTTTGCCCATCTGCGGTTTCCATCAAGAATCACACCTACGTGTTTCGGAGATTCAGAGAGATTTAATTTTTTAAATAGACGTCGTTCATAAAGCGGATAAAGAATTGATTTCAAAATTCTATGCAGACTTTTCATATTTATTCCTATAGATGGCTATTGGCTGGAATCGTAAGTGGCACGTACTTTTTTTTCTGCTATAAAAGAAGCAACAGGTAATGTTCCAGCAAGAATGAATTTTACAATCTTCATAACATCCCATTTCAATCTGTACGCAAGTTCAATTACTGTAATTATGTAAAATGGATATTGATACCCATGCACGATTGGAATCCAATCAATTTTATCTTCAAGAAAAGGAACATTTAAGAAGTATTTGACTGGAATATCTATGAACCAAAGAATCAATGACATTATCCCGGCGACCCAAGCCATAATTCTAAAGCGAATATATGCACCATTCATAGGAATACTCTACTCACTTCTTCTTTTAAAAAGTGGCATGCAAAGAACTAGAAGAGCCATGAGCCACCAAATAACGACGTAGGAAATATGCTGCCAAAAAAAGCTGGCAGCTTTAACGACAATTTGAGGTGCGGGTACTCGCTCAATTAGGGAATCTGGTTTTTCGCTAATTGCAATTACGTATCCATCATAAAGATCAAAATTAACGCGACTCAATAAAACTGTTGAATCTAATCGAGAAATTTCTGACGCTGAATTTACTCCTACTGCTCGATCCTCTATCTGACTTGGAAATAACCGTCCGTGTACTTCTATAACTTCTTTAGGCGGTGATTCATCCCCTACTCCTCGCACAACTAATACTCCTGAACCGTTGTCTAATTTCAAAACTCCAACTTGCCAATTTTCTCGCACGCTATTTTCACCGCTGCTTTGATTTGGTGCTTGTAAAATTCTTTCATAACTTCCAGTCGCACTGACCAAACGACCTTTTGCTTCATCCGGAATTGAAATGCGAGGTTGAATAAGAGTTTCAATTCCAACTTCGGCTTTGTCGGCAACTGGTTTTGAAATCTCTTGCACAAGTTGTGCTTTATCTAACTGCCAAACTCCAAGTCTTACAAAAGTTGCTGCAAAAATTATCAGCAATAAAGCAAACCCTAATTTTCGTGACATCTCATTTTTCTTCAGTGCGGCGACGATCCATTTTTTTCAATCTTTTGTAACCGCTGCGCAAAATGAATATAACGGCAATAGTTAAGCCTGTAAGTACGATCGATCCGGCAGTGCCTGCGTTTACGGTGCTAGGGTCAGGCGTCGTGGCCATGTATTACTCCATCCAGAAATCCTTTAGGCTGATCTTGCCATGAGCGACCGCTATATCCCACATCAGCCAAACCGCTATCAAAAACCCCTGATCGCGATCGGATTTGTCGCACTCTTGATTATTACAGTTGTAGGCGCTTACCGATTTTCTAACCCACCAATTCGGGCCTCTTTAATCGCTTTCTCAATAATCAGTGATAAAGAAGTAAGTGTTAGGTACTCGGTTAATCGCCGTGACCCAAATCAAATTTTAATTTGCACCATTGCCGCAAAAGATATTAACAAGACGATTGTTGGCCAAATCGAAATTCAAGTGCCAGCTACTACCGCTAAATCTATTGAGCTAACCAGCCAAGTTCCTACCCGCGTGCGAGCAGTGACCGCAGGAATCGTGCGCTGTACCGGTTAATCCCGGTACGATTGCTCACTATGGCTAAAGATGCAGCAGGCCCAAGTAAAACTTGGTTGACTCAAGAGGCGTTTGACCGTCTCTCTGCTGAACTTGCCCACTTGTCGGTGGCTGGGCGCGAAGAAGTAGTTGCAAAAATTGCGGCTGCACGCGAAGAAGGCGACCTCAAAGAAAATGGTGGATATCACGCTGCTCGCGAAGAGCAAGGAAAAATGGAAGCTCGAATTCGCCAACTCAAATCAATGTTAGAAAATTCAGAAGTAGGAAGTGCGCCCTCCGCCAATTCAAATGTAGTTAACCTCGGCTCGCTAGTCACTATTGATATGGATGGCGATGAGATGGAATTTTTGCTTGGCTCACGTGAGATTGCGGCAGGTGAAGTTTCGGTTTACAGCGAAAAGTCTGCTCTTGGTTCTGCTGTATTAAATAAAAATGTAGGAGAGAGCGTTTCCTATATTGCACCAAATGGGAAAACTTTTGCAGTGAAGATTAAAAAAGTCGCTCCATATTTAGGTTGAGGATCAACTTAATTTAACGAGGCGAAACTTTTTTGTATTTCCGCACACTTAATGGAATAAAAATTACCATAATCAATATTATGTAAATCAATGACATGGTGATCGGACGTTGTGATGGAAATGAATTTGCTGTTGCGCCAAATTGATTTGTTAAACCAAATAGCGAGCGAATGCCAGCCACCATTGTAGAAACTGGATTCCACTCAGCCACATATTGCAACGGCTTGGGCATTCCTGTTGTTGGAGCAAATGCATTAGATAAAAATGTCATTGGAAAAACAAATAAGAAAACCACGCTATTTGCCACTCTTGTGTCACGAACAGATAACCCAACCAGCACACCCATCCAGGACATCGCGTAACCAAATAGCAAAAGCATTCCGAAACCTAAAGCAATATTCAGTGCTCCAGAACTTGGTCGCCATCCAACTAAAACGCCAGTTATACCCATGACAATTAAGACAACTATGTTTAATGTGGCATCGCCAAGAGTACGGCCCAGTACTACTGCAGAACGAGAGATTGGCAGTGATCGGAATCTGTCAATTAACCCCTTGCTCATGTCCTCGGACAATCCAATTGCAGTAGCTGCCACTGTGAATGCAACTGTCTGCACAAATATTCCAGGCATCAATAATTGAACATAATCTGTTCCAGGAGTGTTGATTGCTCCACCAAATACATAACGAAATAACAAAACAAACATTACGGGTTGAATTGTGGAAAAAATCAATACTTCAGGCAGGCGAATAAGTTGCAAGAGTTGTCGCTTCATTATTATTAATCCATCAATCATTTGCGATTACCTCTCTTGTTTCCCTTGCCTTTTTTCTTGCCGCTTACTTCTTCTTCTGTTGCAATCTCTTCCGCTACATGCCCAGTAAGTGACATAAAAACATCGTCCAAAGATGGTCTCTTTAATCCAATATCCAATGGTGAGATTTGTGCGGTATCAAGTGCTCTCACAGCCTCAATCAACATCGCACTTCCACCAGGAGCGACTACTGATATGCGATGCAAGCCCTCGTCAATATGGGCTTTGCTCTGAGTGAGTTCCGATAACAATTTTGCAGTTTCGGCGACTTTGCTTTGATCCACTGTCACTTCTAACCGCTCTCCACCTACCTCTTTTTTTAATGAGTCAGATGTGCCGCGTGCAATCACCCGACCATGATCGATAACTGCGATCTCATCTGCTAATTGATCTGCTTCCTCTAAATACTGTGTAGTTAGCAAAAGCGTAACTCCACCTTTTACTAATTCATCAATGACTTCCCACATCTCTAATCGTCCACGTGGATCAAGTCCAGTAGTTGGTTCATCCAAAAATAAGACTTTAGGTTTGATAATTAAAGAAGCCGCCAAGTCGAGACGTCTGCGCATTCCACCTGAATACGTTTTAATTGGGCGTCGTGCCGCATCTGTTAGCGAGAATTGTTCTAGTAACTGCGAAGCTCGCTCTTTCGCAATTTTAGCATTCAAGTGATAGAGACGACCAAACATAACTAAGTTGTCCCAGCCAGTTAAAGTCTCATCGACTGCGGCATATTGGCCAGAAAGACCAATCAATTCACGAACTTTTTGGGGATTCTTAACAACATCAATTCCAGCCACAGTTGCATGCCCAGAATCGGGCGCGAGTAAAGTCGCTAAAATCCGGACCGTTGTGGTTTTGCCAGCACCATTTGGACCAAGTACTCCAAGTACCGTTCCTTCTTCAACATCAAGTGATAAACCATCTAATGCGCGAGTTGTGCCATACGTTTTAACTAAATTTTCGGCAACCACTGCATATTTATTACACACTATTACAACTCCTATAACTTCTCCGGTGATTACGATAGCCTCTGAACCAATGAAATCTCCATTTAAAGATCTACCTCGAGAAGTTGCGGTGCTTTCCTCCGTTGCTTTTCTCGTAGCTGTCGGTTTTGGGGTAATTGCCCCAGCAATCCCATTATTTGCCCGCTCTTTTGGTGTTTCACAGGCTGCCGCTGGAGCGGTAATCAGTATCTTCGCCGCGGCTCGCTTTTCCTCTGGATTGTTATGCGGAAAAATGGTTAACAGATTTGGCGAGCGAAAAGTTTTAGCAACTGGCTTATTTATGGTGGGAATTTCAAGCATCGCCGCTGGACTTGCCAATACTTATGCGCAGCTAATCATCTTCAGGACTGCCGGTGGATTGGGTTCGGCGATGTTCACCGTCGCTGCCTCCTCATTGTTATTAGGTGTGGTCTCTGATGATCAACGCGGCAGAGCGCAATCACTCTATCAAGGTGGGTTTTTACTCGGTGGAATTACCGGTCCACTTTTTGGCGGCATCCTCTCCGCAATTTCACTTCGTGCACCATTTTTCGTTTACGCTGGTGGTGTAATCGCTGGTGGAATAGTTACCTTGATTTTTTTACATAAAAGTGAATTTGATTCAACTCATGGCAGTAGTGCTTCTTTCGAACAAACCACTATCCGTGAAGCAATTCGGATGCACCCATATCAAGTTGCAGTTCTTTGCTCGATCGGAACTGGTTGGGCAGTCTTTGGTATGCGCAACTCCTTGATTCCACTATTCGTTACTGAAGGTTTAGGACGTGGCCCTGCAGCAATTGGTGCTGGTATGGCGGCTGCAACATTGATGCAAGGTTTGATTCTGCTTCCGGCTGGAAGATTTGTAGATAAGCAAGGCCGAAAGAAAGCATTATTGATTGGAATCTCCGTAACAATTCTCGGAGTTTTCGTTTTTGCCTTTTTCGAAAATTTCCCACTATTTTTAATTGGAATGGGAATCTCAGGAATCGGCGGTGCATTCTTGGGAAGTGCTCCGGCTGCACTTGTAGGGGACATTATCCGTGGGCGCGGCGGCAAGGTTGTAGCGCTCTGGCAAATGGGTAGTGATTTTGGAATGATTGTTGGACCAATAGCACTTGGTTTTATTGCCGATCACGCCTCTTATAAAGCTGCATTCTTAACTGCCGCACTGATCTTTTTACCTGCACTAATTCGAACCTTTAATCTTCCAGAAACCCGCAAATCACATTTACCAGCAGTTTACGAGCCTTAGATCAAAATAAAAAAGACCACTATTTCTAGTGGTCTTTTTTGTTAAGTTAAGTATTAGTCGCGGCGCAATATTGAAAGCAATCTTAAAATTTCAAGATATAGCCAAACTAATGTGACCATCAATCCGAAACCTGCACGCCAAGATTCAGTCTCAGGGACTCCTGAGCGAATTGCGTTTTCGATTTGATCAAAATCAAGTACTAGGAAAAGGCTTGCAATGACTACTCCAGCTACTGCAAGTAGTAATCCAATTCCAGTTCCATAGAAACCGTATCCGCCACCTACTCCAAAGAATGAAGAGATGAGGCTTACCAATCCCAAAACAATGTATCCGATTGCTGCACCCATAAGTACACGAGTGAACTTAGGTGTAGCGCGCAATCTTCCACTTCGATACATAAATAGCACGCCAACAAATGCTGCAAGAGTTCCGATTACAGCTTGACTTACGATTCCTGGATAGATGGTCTCGTAAAAGTGACTCAAAGTTCCAAGTGCTAAGCCTTCAAATGCGGCATAAGCAATGATCAAGGCTGGACGTAGAGTCTTTGAGAATATATTGACCATCGCGAGGATAAATGCACCAATAAATCCAACAAGCATTACACCCATACCCATGTTGAAGTACCAAGCGGCACCACCAACTGCTACAAGAATTGCAAAGAGAAAGCTGGTGCGCGCGACAACATCTTCGATCGTCATGCGACCTGTTTGAAGTGATGATGCACTTGGTGCGTTGTAGATATTTTCTAACGCATCATCTGTGCGGCTTCCAAAAAGTGGAGGCTGCGCTGCATAGCCTTTCTTGGGAAACGCCCGCCCTAAGACAGGGTTTGAACTTTGCATTGATTTTTCTCCTTTTAGCTAAATTACCTGCAAGAGGTTTCGCCCTCTTAGTTAAATACTAAAGGCACACGCCAGCCTTCGCATACCTGGGTTGAACCTGATTTGCTGAGATTTTGCTGAGTTCGAAGCTATTTCCGGCTCCAAGCCATTCCAAGCCGCTCCAAGCCGCTCCAAGCCATTCCAAGCCGCTCCAATCCGCTCCAGGTAACCGGGTAACCGAGGCTAATTACTTCCTTTTGAGTCTTCGCAGGGATTTCTTGATCGCCCGTTGGCGTGCGGCCTCTATAGGGTCTTTTTTTGTGGGGAATGCCCATTTCAAGATCAGGATCAAAATAAGTACTGTTAAAAAACCGCCAAAACCTTGTAGGTAAATTGCAGTGTTTGGCGAGTAAGTCATTTTGCAACTTTATCAGGTGAAATTCGTTTAGCGAAAAATTCCCAGGACGATAATGTTAACAAGATCATAGAAAATCCAAATAACAAATCTTCCAATGGGGCACCAGCAACTCTTGTTCCAATTATTTCACCTTCTGAATACATAACTATGTTGTTGGAAGTTAACCACCAGTTAGTTAATAGTTGAAAAGGTAATATCAAGAAATAAGTTTTCCAAAATATCTTACGAGTCATCATTTGTGAACGCAATATATATAGATCTAAAATAATTGCTACCATTACAGCGTTTAGTGCAACGTCAGCGTAAATCATTTACTTCTTCGCTTTGCTTGAAGGTCTACTTAACTTAATCAATGCTAAGTAGGTTAAGACAACCATTAACGGAACTATTATGAAAAATAGAATTTCTTCGATTGGTAAACGTGAAAATATGTAAAGCCCAACTACTTGCTCCGGGTCAAAATACCAACTTCCTTTGGATGCAGCCCAAAAATCCCATGCAAGATAAATTGCCAAAATGACCCCATCGGTCATCAGAAAAAGTTTCCATTTACTACTAATTCGCAGCTTAAATCCAAAATTCACAAAAATCGCACATACCCCAATAAATCCGAGAACCATCAAGTAATTGAATTGGGCCACGACTAATTCTCTCCCAAATTTCTCTTATTTCGCATAACCTAGCCCCATGGACATCGGCCTTTCGAGAGTCTATGAACTGGCCTCGCGCTCTTCTAGAGTTGCGGTCGTTGGAGCAATCATTACTTTTGGCATCTTTGAACTGATTTCCTTTGAACTCCCTTTATCGGGACAGATAGTTATTGCGGTAATTGCTCTTTTAATTGGTATCCCACATGGTGCAATTGATCACTTAATAACTATTCCAAGAGAATCACGAGTTCGCTTTGTTACTTTCATAATTTTTTATATCTTGTTGGCGGTTGCTGCGGGATTTGCGATAGCAACTTGGAATCAGATTGGTTTTCAATTAATTCTGATAATTAGTGCCCTCCACTTTGGATTTGGTGACAGCGCCTTTAAGAGTGAATGGAATGATTCGCGCGGTTTAATCAAAGATCGATTTATTAAGGTTTCTGCTTATGCACTACCTGCCGGATTCTTACCTGTCATCTTGCCGTTGACAGATTCTCGTGCCCTATCAGCTTTGAACCGTATTAATCCTGAAATAGCCAATTGGTCAGGTTCGATTAATCAAACTTTGCGAAATATCACACTGGTTTTAGCTCTGATCGGGTTGTTACTACTTCTACTAAATAAAAATTTCCAAGCTTCACTTGACCTGCTTCTCTTAGCCATTTTGTCTTTGTTAGCACCACCATTAATTGCTTTTGCAGTTTATTTTGGTTGCTGGCACGCAGTCCGCCATACAGCACGGCTTGTACCTAAATTACCGAAAGCTCTTTTGCATGCACGTTCTATAAAGCCACTTAAGGCTTTTATATCCGCTGTTTTACCTGGTCTTTACGCCGTTTTAGGAACAATACTTTTAGCAGTTGGACTAATACTCTATCGCCCAGAATATTTTGATACCGGTTTACTTTGGACGATTTTAGTAATCATCTGGGCTTTGACAATTCCACACATGCTGACAACAGCTAAGTTTGATTTACAACTCTTTAAATAGAGCTTGTTCAAAATACGAACATATAAATGGTGCCCCGAGTGGGGGTCGAACCCACACTGGGAGGATTTTAAGTCCTCTGCCTCTGCCATTGGGCTATCGGGGCGTGCTTTCTTTGCTGCTACTTGCTTGAGCGGGTAAATCTACCTGCTCTCAGGAAGATCTCTGCCATTGCCCCAACCTTCAGCTTTCCAGTGGCAGTATTTTGCTGACTTGGGTGAAATGAGGCCAATAAGAGCCGATCTCCAAAGATCACTTCCGCGCCATGTGCAAAAGCCACTTTTTTAGTAGGTAGTTGATCAGATTGATCAGATTGCGCTCTTAATGTGCGCCACAAACTGTCCCAAGCAAATGCACCTAGGGCCACAAAAACTTTTGCGGTTGGCATCAGCAATTCAATTTCACGATTGAACCAAACAGAACAGGTATCTCGCTCACTTGTTTCTGCTTTGTTATCTGGCGGAACACATCTAACTGCACATAAAACTCGAGTATTGATTAATTGTAGACCATCATCAATTCCCTTGCTTGTTGGTTGATTTGCAAGACCGGCAGAAAATAATTCTGGGAAGAGCCAATCACCTGAAGCGTCACCAGTAAATATTCGACCAGTGCGATTGGCACCATGCGCGCCAGGGGCTAATCCAATCAAAATAATTTGTGCATCTACTGGTCCAAATCCTGGAACCGGCTTACCCCAATAAGTTTCATCCTGATATGCCCGTCGCTTAGTTACTGCAACTTCTTCACGCCAAAGTTTTAAACGCAAACACCCGTCACACTTTATTAACTCTTTATCCAAAGTTTTAATGTCGGCTAATTTAGAAATTGCAACTTCACTAAGCATTGAGCATCGACCAAACTATGCCATCTAAAATATCATTTTCACTTGCCGTAAAACTTTCCAGTCCGGTAACTTCAATGGTCTCAGCAAGTACTAAAGATCCGGCCGCAATTACATCGACTCGACCAGGGTGCATATATCCAAGGTCAGATCGCTCTTGTTGCGTCAGACTCAAAAGCCAATTTGAAACTCTGCGGGTTTCAATTGCACTGATTTTTGATAAGTGAATTAAATCAGAATCATATTTAGCAAGATTTAGCGCTGCTGCTGCAACAGTTGTTGCAGTCCCAGCAACCGCAACTAAAGTTTTAGCGCTTTTGATCGGAACAACTTCGGCGGCTTGCGCAATCGCATTCTTGATGTCTTCACGCGCACTTTCGATCTCGCTCTGAGTTGGAGGATCGTTTTTGAAATGGCGTTCACTCATCCGTACGCACCCAATATTCACACTTCGAGCCGAATCGACATGATTACTCCCAAGCACAAACTCAGTTGAACCCCCACCAATATCAACTACTAAGAATGGGCCAAAGGCTTCATCCAGACCTTGAGTTGCTCCTTTAAAGGAAAGCCTGGCTTCTTCTTCACCTGAAATAACTTCCGGTGTGATCCCTAATATCTGCGCTACTGGAATCAAAAACTCATCGCGATTTTGTGCATCTCTGGTTGCACTTGTGGCGCAAAAACGCACTTGCTCGACTTTAGCCTCGGCAATTTCTGCAGCAAATATTTTTAGTGCAGCAAGAGTGCGTGAAATTGCATCCGGTAGAAATGCTTTATTTCTGTCCACACCTTCACCAAGTTTTACGATCGACATTTTCCGTGAAATCTCAGTAAAAGTACTTGCTCCCGGATTTTCTTCAGCGATCAATAATCGAATTGAGTTTGTTCCGCAATCTAGCGCTGCAACCCGTTTCATTCCTGCGTACCAAAAGCACTACATGGGTTTTCAAGCCACCATTGCGGCAATGCTGCTAACGCTTCATCGCCTAGAGGATTCACTCCTGGGCCAGCACCAAGTGAATGTGCTACTAATGAATGTAAACATTTAACCCGATCTGGCATTCCACCGGCACTTATATTTTCAACCTCTGCAACATCAACACCTAAGGCACTGCGCGCTGCAATGTAATCAATGTGTGCGGCTTTGTATGCACCGTTTAAATCTGGATCATTTTCTAATCTTGTACTCATCTCACCCATCATCCCCGTGGTCTCTAAAGTAGAGATGGCACCGGTTAAACGTGGACAAGTCGCATAATAAAAAGTTGGAAATGGTGTTCCATCAGCTAAGCGAGGCGGCGTCTCAATCACACTTACTTCTCCGCAAGGACAACGATGTGCAACACCATGAACATCCCGAGGTGTCCGACCAAGTTGTTCTTTAACTACTAATAAATCTCGCTCACTTGGTTTCAATTACGGCTCCAGAAGTGGCAACTGTCTGTATAGATGAAATCAATCTTTCATACCAAGTTGCATAATCTGGCAATTGATCGGCAACAGAGTTTTGTTCTTCAACAGCAGTTTGCTCAGTCTTTGCCCCAACCACTATGTATTGCCGCTCTCCCGGAAGCACGAAGTGCAAGCGATCCCTTGCTTGCGATTTAACATAAGCAGGATCTCTCCATCTTGCTAACTCTGCTTCAGCATTTTGCAAGCGTTCTTTACTCGCATCTATCTGTGCTTCAACAGCGCTAATTTGTGCTCTTTGACTGAAATATCTTTGCATTGGTGGTGCAACAGTTAAAGCGATCAGAAAAAAGACCACAGAGAGCGCTACAAATCTCCCGGTCACTCCCTTGATGCTATTTGCCACAGAAATTCACCACCTATTTGAAACTATTTACTAAATCTCGGAAATGCGCCTTTTCCAGCAAATTTTGCATCTGAACCTAATATCTCTTCTATACGCAATAACTGGTTGTACTTCGCAACTCGTTCAGACCTAGCAGGGGCACCGGTCTTTATCTGCCCACAATTTGTGGCAACTGCTAAATCAGCAATTGTGGTGTCTTCGGTTTCACCTGATCGGTGACTCATCATGCATCGATAATCTGAAGCGTGAGCCATATCTACGGCGGCTAAAGTCTCTGAGAGCGAACCTATTTGATTAACTTTTACAAGGAGTGCGTTTGCGGCACCTTTTGCAATTCCATCTTTTAATCGAACTGGATTTGTCACAAAAAGATCATCTCCCACTAATTGAACTTTAGAGCCGATCTCTTTAGTAATTGCGATCCAACCATCCCAATCATTTTCATCTAGCGGATCTTCAATTGAAACAAGTGGATAATTTGTAACTAAATCCGCGTAATACTCAATCATCTCTGCAGATGACCGTGAACTACTTTCAAATTTGTATGTGTGAGTATCTTTTTCGTAAAACTCCGTCGCTGCTACATCTAGCGCTAATCCAATTTGAACGCCAACTTTAAATCCAGCTTTTTCAATTGCAGTTAAAATTAAATCAAGTGCGGCTCTGTTGCTTGTTAAGTTTGGCGCAAATCCACCTTCATCACCAATGCTTGTAGCAAGACCATTTTTCTTTAAAACCGCTTTTAAAGAATGATAAATCTCAGTTCCCCAACGCAACGCTTCTTTAAATGAGGTTGCTCCAAAGGGTGCAATCATGAACTCTTGGATATCAACATTTGTGTCTGCGTGAGCACCACCATTGAGAATATTCATCATGGGTACAGGTAATAAGTTTGCCTTGTCCCCACCTACATTTTTGAAAAGTGGAGTTTTTTCAGAAATAGCCGCAGCTTTTGCAACCGCAAGTGAAACACCCAAAATCGCATTTGCGCCTAATTTGGATTTATTCTCAGTTCCATCTAAATCAATCATTAATTTATCAATTGCTTTTTGATCTGCTGCCTTAACTCCAATCAACTTTGGAGTGATTTCATTAGTGATTCCGGCAATTGCGCTTAAAACGCCTTTGCCTCCATATCTTTCTCCACCATCACGCAACTCAACTGCTTCATGTGCGCCAGTTGACGCGCCACTTGGTACTGCAGCAATTCCAATACTTCCATCATTAAGAGAAACTTCTACTTCAACAGTTGGATTACCACGCGAATCAAGAATCTCACGAGACTTAATGGCTTTAATTGTTGCTGAAGTACTCACTTAATGCTCCTTTTTATAAGACCTAATGATTCAGGTCAGGGCTTAATTCTATTCAATTATGGATAGCGATTCTTTGTATGCGCGTGCCCTGCTTCGCATGGCTTGCTCTGGATCCACCCCATGTTCGGCACCAAGTGCGACCACAGCAAAAAGTAAATCCCCAATGGTCGCCTGATCCACAATCTGCGGAGTTTTAATCTCAACTACTGGCTCTGCATTCACACCATGTTTTTTTGCCCGATGAATAAGTTTCGCAGCCAAAGCCAAAGCCGGCTGCCCTAATGGCACACCTTCTCCAGCGGAATTACGTCCTTTTTCGGCACTCTTGATTTTCTCCCAATTGCTTTCAACTTCCTTAGCAGTTAACGCTTTTTCTTCAGCAAATACATGAGGGTGACGGCTAATTAATTTGTTACTAATTCCTTTTGCTACATCTTCAATATCAAAGCCAAGACCATTTTCTTCGCTGGCAATACGAGCATGAAAAACGACTTGAAGCAAAATATCTCCGAGTTCTTCGATCATGTCTGCCCGATCAGATCGCTCAACTGCATCTATGAATTCATAACTTTCTTCAATTAAATATGTGAGCAGTGATTCATGTGTTTGCTCTGCATCCCAAGGGCATCCACCCGATGAGCGCAAGCGATCCATAACTTCAACCAAATGTTGAAGTTGGGATTTCTCGATCATCGAAGAAGGTTAGTTAGCAGGATCTGCTACAGCACCATTGGTGGCATCAACAGGATTGATATCTGAGGTAGCTGTAACCCATACTCCATAACGTGGATTTAGCTTAACGTTTTCGCGAGCTCCAATTTCACTTACATAATTCTGCAAGGCCGTGCTGAACTCTTGCTCTGATGCAGTTGGTGCAACTAACTTGGCCCGCAGACTGTCTTGAATAATGATGTCTTCGATATATCGATCTAAATCACTCGCAGCGATTGATGCATTTGCAAGAGCGGCAGGCAAAGCGGCTTCTCCACCAATTTGGGCAATGATTTTTTCACGATTTGCAGCGACTTCTGCAGGATTAATAACTATGCCTTTTTCACTTGCTCCGCGATGCAACAAAAATGAAATAATCTTGAGACGCAACTGGGCCCGAACTAGATTTTCACCAGTTAGCCCATTCTCAGGCATGGTGTTTGTCTCAATGCGTTCTGCAACGATCGCATTAATCGTAGATTGTAAATTCGAAATTGAGACTGAGCCGTGTTTCATATTTGCGGCAGAACTTGCGTTCGCACACCCGGCAAGAATGGCGCCAACAATAAGTAGGGCTCCGATTTGTACTGCCTTGGTTTTACGTAACTTCATAATTCTCTCCAAGCTCATCACAAACTCCCTATTTGATCGGCGCTGCATTTTCGAGTGCCTCATTTACCCAACTCAGGAGTTCAGTATTCCCTATGGCCATAGGTGTGAGCGAATTGGCCAGATTTCGAGAACCAGGCGTAGGCAAAAGTAAGGTTTCGGCAGTTGCCTTATATATATGGCGTGGGTAGATCCGGTCCATTCGAACAGATAGCGAATCACTCAGAACTACCGGAGCTAATCTCAGGAATTTCCCGTGCATTACTACTTCGCGCAAAGCACGCGCCTTCGCCGTTGCCCGTAACTTGGCGATACTCATTAAATTTGAAACTACGTCTGGGAGAGCGCCAAATCTATCTACCAATTCTGCTGATATCTCATCAACTTCTGCGTCGTTTTTAGAGTCAGCCAATCTCCGGTAAATATCTAATCTCACTCGTTCGCTTTCCACATAATTATGAGGCAAATGCGCATCTACTGGTAATTCAATTTTGCAATCAAGATTTTCTGGTTTTTTGCCACGGAACTCTGAAACTGCTTCCCCGATCATGCGCATATATAAATCAAAACCAACATCTGCAATATGACCAGATTGTTCTCCGCCTAGTAAATTTCCAGCGCCACGAATTTCTAAATCTTTTAATGCAACTTGCATTCCTGATCCAAGTTCAGTGTTAGCGGCTATCGTTGCAAGTCGATCAAAGGCAGTTTCAGTCAATGGCTTTTCAGTTGGATACAAGAAATATGCATAACCCCGTTCACGACCACGTCCAACTCTTCCACGTAGTTGATGCAGTTGTGACAAGCCCATAAGATCCGCACGTTCGACAATCAGAGTATTTGCATTTGGAATATCAATTCCATTTTCAACAATTGTTGTACAAACCAACATATCAAATTCTTTTTCCCAGAAAGAGACAATAACTTTTTCGAGTGCATCTTCTGACATCTGTCCATGAGCGATCTGAATTCTGGCTTCTGGAACCAACTCCTGCAATCTAATTACAGCTCGATCTATGCTCTCGACCCTGTTGTGAATGTAGAAAATCTGACCATCTCTTAACAACTCTCTTCTGATCGCAGCAGTAATCTGTTTCTCTTCGTACTCCCCGACATAAGTCAAAATTGGATGCCGCTCCTCGGGAGGGGTTGCCATGATGGACATTTCGCGAATACCTGTAATCGACATTTCTAGAGTTCGTGGTATGGGGGTCGCCGACATCGATAAAACATCCACGTGGGCTCTAAATTTCTTCAAAATCTCTTTATGTTCTACTCCAAACCTTTGTTCTTCATCCACAACCATCAAACCTAAATCTCTGAAAATAACATCAGTGGAAAGTAGGCGATGGGTACCGATTACAACATCAACAGCTCCGGTTGCTAAATCTGCAATTACTTTCTTAATTTCACCTTGAGTTGAAAAACGAGAAAGCGCCTCGACTCTTATAGGGAATCCTGAGTACCGCTCTCTAAAGGTCGTTAAATGTTGTTGTACAAGTAATGTGGTTGGACAAAGAATTGAAACTTGTTTTCCATCCTGAACTGCTTTGAATGCTGCACGTATTGCTATCTCAGTTTTTCCGAATCCAACATCACCACAAACAATTCGGTCCATTGGATATGGTCGTTCCATATCCGCCTTTACATCTGAAATAGTCGATAACTGATCTGGTGTTTCTGAAAATGGAAACGCATCTTCTAACTCACGTTGCCATGGCGTATCTGGTGAAAATACAAACCCTGGTGAACTTGTACGAGCAGCATAAAGTTGGATTAATTCACTTGCTATCTGACGAACTGCTTTTTTCGCTCGCCCTTTTGCTTTTTGCCAATCAGCACCACCAATCCGGTGAACAGATGGCGCTTCGCCACCAACATAACGAGTTATCTGATCTAGTGAATCAGTTGGCAAATAGAGGCGATCTGCTGGTTGTCCACGCTTACTTGATGCATATTCAATGACTAAGTACTCCCTGGTTGTGCCACTAACTACTCGCTCAACCATTTCAATAAAACGACCTACTCCGTGAATTTCATGAACAACGTAATCCCCGTCTTTTAATGCAAGTGGGTCGATTCGCTTACCTCGTCTAGGGGCAAGTCTCGCGCCTTCGGTGTTAACAGCTTTAGCGCCAACAAAATCTCTTTCGGTGACTAGGAAAATTTTTTCGTGAGAAGCACTAAATCCAAATCTGATGGCTGAGGTGGTCACATGCGCGACATTTGGTGAGATCTCTGCCAAATCTTCAATTAACTTCATAGGAATATCTGCGTCATTCAGCAAATTTGCATATCTTTCAGCGGTTCCATGACCTATTGCCGCAATTACAACTCGCCATCCTTCCTTGATCTTTTCATTTATCTGAGAAGTAAATCGATCAACATTTCCCCGTATAGGTTCGATTGCTCCGAATTCGGCAAACTCTGAATTTTCACCATCAGTACCAAATGGTGCGACTGATCCAATAGTGAAATTGCGATTTTCCATTTCACTCAATACATCAGCCAACTCTATAAAGGAACTTCCGCCAAGTTCAATTGGAACTGTATTTCCATGTGCTGCATTAAGCCAAGATGCTTCTAAAAATTCACGACCAGTTGAGATTAATTCACCAGCCCTAGAATTTAGTAAATCTGGAGAAACTAAAATAACTTTAGAATTTTTTGGGAGTATCTCAGTTAAAGACTCCATTGAGTCAACCAAAGCTGGAATTAATGATTCCATTCCTTCGGCAGCTATTCCGGTTGCTATTTTTCCTAATAAATCAGAAATCCCTGGGTATTTTTCTACTAATTCAGCTGCTCGTTTTTTTACATCTTCCGTTAGTGCCATTTCACGACTAGGAAGTGCTGTTACTGCTCCTGCAATGAGTGCCATAGTTCTTTGATCAGCTATTGCGAAAGTACGGACTTCTTCGATTGTGTCATCAAAGAATTCAACTCTGATCGGATGATTTTCTTGTGGTGGGAAAATATCAAGTAAGCCACCTCGAATAGCAAACTCTCCACGTTTTTCTACTAAGTCAGTTCTTACATATCCAAGGGAAACTAATTCTTCTGCACATCTATGCATGTCAATTTGCAAGCCAGCTTCAAATTTAGGTGCGGCGATCGAACCAAACCCTTTTACAAATGGCTGCATTAATGCACGGACTGGAGTTAGCAAAATATCAATTTGCTTGTTTGTCCGAAGCATATTTAGAGCTTTGTATCTAGCTGCAACGGTGTCGCTTTGAGGACTCAATCTTTCGTGTGGTAAAGTTTCCCAATTAGGAAAAGTTTGAATTATTAATTCCGGTGCGATCTCATTTAATTCGCGTTGCAAGTCAAGAGTGCTTCCTGGTGTTACTACCAAGATTGGGGCATTTTGATTTTCGCTCCTAATGCTTGCAGATTGAGCAATTAACCATGAGTGAAGTGAATTTGGGGCGATGAGCTTTTTGCCAGATCTGATTGATTCACTTAGATCTTGCAATTTGAGATGAGGCAATAAGGATTCAACGGCCATATTCGCCCCCATTCTCACCTCGGAACAACGCCAGAAGCCCCATACCGCAAGATGCGGGGGGGGCAACAGGTCGACTCTATCTGAGAGAATCACCCCATGCCTTCCAGTGATGGCGCGGAGTTACGCGCAGATGTTCGCCGCTTAGGCGATTTGTTGGGAGAAACAATCGCCAGGCAAGAGGGGCAATCACTCCTTGATTTGGTTGAGCAAGTGCGTCAGGCAGTTCGTGAAGACTCCCCTGCAGGCGCTAATTTGTTGGCAAAGGTTGATGTCGACGACAGCATCAGATTAGTAAGAGCTTTTAACGCTTACTTTCATTTAGCAAATGTCGCTGAGCAAGTCCATCGTGCCCGCACATTGGCAAACGAACGAGTGAGTGGTGAATCATGGTTGCAGCGTGCATCTAATCGAATTGCTGATCAAAAGATTTCACGAGATGAATTAGCAAGGAGTGTTGCATCACTTTCAGTGCGACCAGTTTTCACTGCGCACCCAACTGAAGCCGCACGCAGATCTATTTTGAGCAAATTGGCAGCAATTGCAGATTTGCTTGATGCAAAAAATGTGCCAGAAAACAATCGCAGGCTTGCTGAAGCAATTGAACTGTTGTGGCAAACAGATGAATTGCGCTTAGAGCGTCCAGAACCTATTGATGAAGCCATGAATGCGCTCTACTACTTGGATGATTTAAGTAGATCGACTGTTTCGCAAGTTCTTGAAGATTTTGCATTTGAATTGAATAGATTTGGAATAATTCTTGATTCGACTGCTCGTCCACTTTCATTTGGAAGTTGGATCGGAGGAGATAGAGATGGAAACCCTCACGTAACTGCAGAAGTAACTAAGAACGCTGTTACCACCCAAGTTGGTCACAGTATTCGGGTAACTCTCGAAAGATTAGATGCACTTCGTCAATCACTTTCTGTTTCAACTCGTATTGCTGGCGCTTCCGCAGAACTACTTGCATCTGTAGCAGCTGATTTACAGATTTTGCCAGAAATTGAAGAACGATTTAGACGCATCAACGTTGAAGAGCCTTATCGATTAAAAGCCACTGCTATTCGTCATAAATTGCTACTAACTCAAAAGCGCCATGCCGCTCTGAAAGATCACGAGCCAGGCCGCGACTATGCAAATACTCAGGAATTACTTGATGATCTGCTCATTATGCGCGATTCACTCATGAGTCATAAAGGTGAATTGATTGCAAATGGTGAACTTGATCGAATGATTAGAAATGTTTCAGCATTTGGATTAACTCATGCAACTCTTGATGTTCGTGAGCACTCTGATCGTCATCATCATCTACTAAATCAATTATTTAATAGCGTTGGTGTAAAAAACTACCCAGAACTAAGTAGTAATGAACGGCTAAATTTATTAGCAGCTGAATTAGCCAACCCTCGCCCACTGGCTGGAAATTCTAAAGATGAGCTTGACGAGATTGGTAAGCAAACCTTGGCAACTTTTGATGCAATAGGTGAGATTATTGAGCGATTTGGCAATGAAGCAATCGAAAGTTATATAGTCTCAATGACAAAGGGTGCTGATGACTTGTTGGCGGCGGTAGTTCTGGGCAAACAAGCCGGTTTATTAAATCTAAATCGCGAAGATCCATTTTCTTTAATTGGTTATGTTCCGCTTTTAGAAACTGTTGCCGAATTACAATCTGCAGACAAGATTTTAGAATCACTTCTGGCTGTTCCTGAATACCGACAGATTCTTGAGTTACGTGGAAACGTTCAAGAAGTGATGCTCGGATACTCTGATTCAAATAAAGATGCTGGAATTACAACTAGCCAATGGGAAATTCACCGAGCACAGAGACGTTTGCGTGATGTTGCAATGAAACATGGAATTGCACTTCGCATCTTCCATGGCCGAGGTGGTTCAGTTGGTCGAGGTGGTGGGCCAACATATGACGCGTTAATTGCGCTTCCTTGGGGTTCGGTTGATGGCGAAATTAAAATGACTGAACAAGGGGAAGTTATTAGCGATAAGTACTCGCTCCCATCACTCGCGCGCGAAAATGTTGAGTTGATGCTTGCGGCATCTTTGGAAGCCACTGTTTTAAATCGTGCGCCACGTCAAAGTCCTAAAGATTTAGCTAAATGGGATTCATGCATGGATCTAGTTAGTAGCGCCGCTATGACGCAATACCGCACCTTGACTGACCATCCTGATCTTCCTCAGTATTTCTTTGAATCAACTCCAGTAGAACAACTTGGGGATCTTTTCCTAGGTTCACGGCCATCAAGACGACCAGATTCCAGTGCTGACTTAAGTGGCCTGCGGGCAATTCCATGGGTATTTGGTTGGACTCAATCGCGCCAAATTGTTCCAGGCTGGTTTGGGGTCGGAACCGGATTAAAGGCAGCTCGTGAAGCTGGGAAATCTGATGTTCTAGCGCACATGCTTACCGAATGGCATTTTTTCCGTACCTTCATTAGCAATGTTGAAATGACGCTCGTGAAAACAGATCTTGTAACGGCTGAACATTATGTAAAAACTTTAGTTAACCCTGAGCTTCATCATTTCTTAGATAAAATACGGGCTGAATTTGATTTAACAGTTGCAGAGATTTTGCTTTTGACGGGCAAAAAAGAGTTGCTTAGTGATCAACCAATTCTTTCCCAGACTTTGCAAGTCCGAGATGCCTATCTTCGCCCACTTCAACTTCTGCAAGTAACACTTCTACAAAGAGTTCGCAAAGGTGACCACAGCGACGAGGCAACTTTACGTCGTGCGCTGCTACTTACCATCAACGGCATTGCAGCAGGTTTACGTAACACCGGTTGAGTCAGATTATTTTTCGGGAAGTATTACCGGAATCTGGGCCATCAAGCCACCATCAATTACATAATCTGAGCCTGTAATAAATAATGCTCGATCGCTAGCAAGGAAAGCAACAAGTTCAGCGATATCTTCGATAGTTCCCATGCGACCAATTGGATGCGAGCTACCCCATTCAGCCACAACTTCATCCACGGTTTTATTTCCCCTGTGAGTTTCAGCAGCAAAGCGTAACAAAGGCGTATCTACTGAACCGGGAAGGACTGAGTTAACCCGAATTTTATCGGCCGCAAAATCCATCGCCATTGCACGAGTTAGTGCGTTAATGGCACCTTTGGAAGTTGAGTAAGCAACAACTTGTTTTTGAGCGCCTATGGATTGAACCGACGAAATATTCACAATTGCTCCACCGCCACGTTTGCGCATATGTGGAACGCCATACTTTGCAGTTAAAAACATAGATTTAACATTCACATCTAAGGTTTTATCCCAGATCTCTTCCGTGGTCTCCACAGCGTCACCATAAGTTTGAATTCCAGCGCAATTTGCAATTACATCTAATGCACCAAACTCAGCAATAACACCAGAGACCATCTTTTCGACTTCTTTTGCACTACTTACATCGGTTGGAAAAGCTTTTACTCTCTTACCTGATGTTAGAAAGTTCTTTTCGACATTAGTAAGAGTTGCAGCATCATTATCAACTAGCGCAACGCTCGCACCTTCGTTTACAAATTTAACTGCAGCACCAAAGCCCATGCCTTTTGCGGCGCCCGTGACTATTACTACTTTTCCAACAAAATCCATTTCACTCCCTTAATTACTACTTGCTATATCTTTTCGACACCGAATGAGAACTTATTGCTTTTAATCTCTCGACCCTTAAAAATCAAAGCAGTTCCATTTTTTACAGAATCAACTACTCCGGTTGTGGGGAAACTTGAAAATGGTTCTAAACCAATGTTGTAATGACGACCGAACCATGGATAACCCTTAGTTGCGCCAAATTCTTGCCAGAACCATAAGTAAGGCTGGTTTGTTTTATCCCATTTAACAACTGCAGCTAAGCCTTTATTTGGTGATTCAACTCGATACTCACCGCGCTCTAAATCCTTTATGTAAAGTAATTCTGTTGGAGTATTTCGTGGCGGAATATGGCTGAAATCAACTGGCTTGTCATCTGGACCAACACCAACAGGCCAAGCAAAATGATCATTTCCTTTTAGCCGGCGTGAACTTCCATAAACTTCGCTGGCGTGTGGCATCGCAGTTGGTTTTCCAGGTAGTACTACTCGACAATCATCATCCATAAATGGTGGGCCAAATGTGAAATGGAATCCCCACATTGTTGGAATTTCTACATCAGATAAATTCTCAATAGTTTCGACCATATCTAAAGTTGTGGAATTAGATTTCAAACTCATGGTTCGTTTAACCAAAAATGGAGTTTTCCGACCATAAACAAAAAACTCGACTGAAATCTCTTCAGGCGTATCTTTCAAAATCTTAAAATCCCACGGTAAAAGTGCCATTTCGGCATGTTGTCCAAAATCTGCACCTTGATAATTTGATGCGCCGCCTCCATTTGGAAAAATTGTTTGCCAACCACCTGGATACTCATCAATGAAAGTACCAAGTGGGTCCTGGTAGTTGTAATTGACTTGACCATCTGCCAATCCCTTAGCTGTAAGCCAAACTAAATCTAAATCATCAGGCTTGTGCAAAAATTCAACTACATCAGCACCGCGACCTGCAGCAACGGTGATCCGCAATTTTTCATTTTCTAATACAACAGCGGCTAATTTTCCGATTTTGAAATTATCGTGGATCCGACATGAATGATTACGTGATTGTGCGCGCATAATTCCTCCTATCCGTTGAATTTTTCACTTTGAGCACCGGTAAGTCCGAGCCCATCAACAATAAACAAACCACCATCCAATTCATTAGCAGTGTTGCCAAGTGAGGCACGAGCTGAAGTCACAATAAGTCGATCTCCTTTTGTTCCACCAAAAGTACATGAGCTTGGTTGCTTTACCGGCATTTCTACGACCGATTGCTTTTTACCCTGTTGGTCATAAATTTCAATTCTTGAGCCGCCCCACATCGCAACTAGTAATAAACCTTCATTTGAAATACACATTCCATCTGGCACTGAGCCATCATCCGGGAATGAAACTAAGGTTTTCTTATTATGTAACTCAGCATTTTCAAAATCTACTTCATAACTAGTCAGAACGTGCTGCATGCTATCTACATGGTAAAAATGTGAATTGTCTGCACTCCATGCCAAGCCATTTGGAAGAGTAATTCCCGTCGCTACCGTTTTCATCGTTAGGTCACCGGACAAGACATGCAAAGCACCGGTTCCTGGCACCATATCCATAGTGCAACTTCCTGCCCAAAATCTTCCAGCCGAATCTACTTTTGCATCATTCATACGTTCATCTTCTTTTAGAAAATCTTTAGTTACTTTCCAACCATTATCTGGATTTAACTCAGCAAATCCTTCTTTTGTGGCGGCGTAGTAGCCACCTTTTTTCCGGCCGACAATTGCACCTATAACTTCTGGAACTGAATGGGTGGACACCGCACCACTATCAATTTTCTGTTCAAACCATAACTTTCCAGCGATATCTACCCAAGAAATGGTTGAAGTACCTGCATCCCAGTTTGGGCCTTCGCCAACTTCGCTACGAATTTCATTTACACAATTAATGGTTGTCATAGTGGGATATCTTTCTATTTATTTGCTAATTACTCAATAGGGTCAAAGATTGCTCTGAGATTTCCAGACCAAATCCGGGTTTTGCGTTGAAATAAAGGTATCCATTTTTCAACTCAGGCAATCCCCCGACCGCGTCGGCAATTTCTGAGGAAGGTTGGTGCCATTCCTGTGGACCGGATAAGAGCAGATTTAGAGAAAGATGACCGGTTGCTACCGACTCTATTGGGCTTTGCAATTGACCGGCTGACCATGAAGTTCGAATACTTATTGGAGCCGCATAATGTCCAATTTTTAGGGCTTGGCTAAATCCACCAATTGCGCCTACGTTGCAACGCAATATATCTATCGCCATTTGTGGAATTATTTTGAGCCATTCATGAGGATTTACAAATCTTTTGCCTGTCGCGATTGGAACTTTGGTCTGCATTCTCATCGCAAGATGCCAATCAATATGTTCTGGAGAAAATACATCTTCTAAAAAGAATGGATGAAATTTTTCTAATCGTTTAACAACTGCAACAGCTTCCGTTGGCGCTAAACGTCCGTCAAAGTCATGAGCGAAATTCACTTCTTCGCCAAACTCAGATCGTAATTTGCTAAAGACTTCAACAATTTGCTTTCCATATGTAACAGCTTTTGAATCCATCTCTGGATTAATCAGAAAATACTGAATTCCCTCTTTTTGAAACTTTGTAATTTCGGCTACTAATCCCGATTTTAAATTCTTTTCGATTTTTGTTAAAACTGGAACCGCTTTGCGAGAACGTCCACCGATGAGATCAACAACGGATTTTCCAACTTCTTTACCTTTAATGTCCCAAAGAGCTTGATCTATTGCTGAGAGCGCACAATTCAGTGCTGGATCATTTCGCCAAGAGGATTGGACTTGAGAGGTCTGCCATATATCTTCAATCTCAGTTACCTCTTTGCCAACTAAAAAATCAGTTAAGTATTTATCAACGCTGATTGCAATTAATTTGTGGTGGCCGGCAAAGGCGGCACTTCCCCATCCGATTAATCCAGGCTCTGAGGTATCGATTTTTACAAAAATTTGATCTTGCCCCAATAAATATGTTGAGATCTTCTTTATAGTTGCCATCTCGGCCCCTTCTGTTGCAAACGTGAGGGTACCCTCAACTCAGGCAGAAAGGTAGTGCTATGCAAATCTGGCTTGGAGTTGATTTAGGTACCTCTGCCCTGAAAGCCACAGCGATAAATCAAGATGGTCAAGTAATCGCCAGAGCTTCTGCTGGGTATGAAACACATCGACCACATGAAAGTTGGGTAGAGCAAGATCCACTTGATTGGTTAGCAGCCTTCACTAAAGTTTTAAGTCAATTGGATGTTGATCTAACCAAAATTACCGGAGTTGGAATTGTCGGACAGACGCCAACCTTGGTAGTGACAGATTCTTTTGGTAATCCATTACGGCCGGCGATGACTTGGCAAGATACACGTTCACAAAATGAGGCAGATTTGTTTGTCGCGGAAATTCCAGATGTCTCAAAAGATTTTGGACTCTCTTTACCTTGGGCTCCTTCAGGAATTTTGCCAAAAGTCCGCTGGTTAAAAGCACATGAACCAAATATTCTTGTAAAAGGTTCTCGTTTATTGCAAGCAAAAGATTTTTTACTTTTTCATTTAACCAGACAATTTGCATCTGATAATTGGTCAAGTAAAGGTTTGATAAATGCCGAAACTTTAAGGCCTACTCAGGCATGGAAAACTCTTGGCCTGTCAGATGAATTGATACCTACTATAGGAAAGCCTTGGGAAGTCGCTGGGAAAACTTCAATTGATAATAAATTTCTACCACCTGGCATTCCGGTAGCGATTGGTTGGTCAGATGCTCTTGCTGGAATGTTAGCTTTAGAAGTATTTTCAAAACCAACTGCATTTGTAATCTCTGGAAGTTCGGACATTGCTGGAATATCTTGCACGAAATTTTCTGAGGGCAAACATAATCTTTCAACCGTCCCCGAAAGTTGTGCCCCGCTACCGGTGATATTTGGTCCAACTCAAAGTAGTGGTTCTGCAATTTCCTGGGCTGCAGAACTTTTTAATTCCACGCCAGAAGAGTTGCTTTCGGAATCTCTTGAAAGCAGCGATGCTCACAGTGAAATCTTTCTACCCTTTCTTGCCGGTGAACGTGCCCCAATTTGGCGTAGTGATATTCGAGCCCTCTTTGCTGGGCTCTCCCACCAAAGTAAATTTAGCGATATCGCGCATGCAGTGATTTTCGGAGTTGGTTTCACGGCTCGACACATAATTGATCAAGCTAAATCACTAAGTAAAGAATTGCCATCAATTATTCACTTGGGTGGAGCGTCTCATCAATCAAAATTATGGCTAGATATTAGAAGCCGCATTTTACGCTCTGAAGTTATTTCATTTAGCGAATCCGATTCTTCTAGTGTTGGCGCGGCAATCCTCGCCGCAAGTGCAGCAACCGGAATTTCGCCAGAAGTTTTAGCACCTAAATTCTCAGGGGAAAAGTTGTACTTTACTTCCACTAGCGAAGATCAAAATATTGCCGAGATCGAATATAAAAAATACTTAGATTGGGTCGAGCGCTCTATTCGTTAAAGTTTTGCTGAGTGCGTTCTAACCCGTTTTGCATAATTGATTCGACAGCATCCCCGGCTCTGATTATCAAATCCTGTAATGATTTCTTCTCAATATTGCTAAAGTTTTGTAACACAAAATCTGCCGCGTCTAAATGCCCTACTGGTCTTCCGATTCCAACTCGGACTCGAAAGTAATCAGGAGCAGAAAGAGTTTGCGTCAAACTCTTCAAGCCGTTGTGTCCATTATCTCCGCCACCTTGTTTGACGCGGATTTTTGCAAAATCAATATCCAGTTCATCGTGGATAACGATTATTTGAGAATTGGATAGTTGATAAAAATTCCTAAGCGCTACTACAGATTTCCCAGAATCATTCATATAAGTTTGTGGCTTAGCAATAATTATTTTTGGAGCGTCGACTCCCACGCCAAATCGACCCTCTAAAACTTCTGCTTTTGATCTATGTCTGCTAAATTTTCCAGCGACTTGTCCAGCTAAATAATCAGCAACCTGAAACCCAATATTGTGACGGGTTGCCGAATATTCATTTCCTGGATTACCAAGACCTACCACAAGCCAACTCATGAAAGAAGGCTAGCGGATCAGCTCTTTGCACCTTCAGCAGGTGCAGCTTCATCAGGTGCAGCAGCGCCTTCAGCAGGTGCAGCAACAGCAACAGGCTCTTCCTGAGCAGAGCGAACAGAAAGATGTACAACAGCCATCTTTGGATCGCTGATAAGAAGTACACCGGCGGGAAGTTTTACATCAGCTGCATAAAGTGTACTTCCGGCTTGTAAGCCAGTCATATCTAATTCTAAGAAGTTTGGAATAGATGTTGCTTCAGTTTCAACTTCAATTGAGTTGTGATTGTGTTCCAAAATTCCATCACGGTCGTACTCGCCTGATGTGTGAACTGGAACAGAAACAACTACTCGCTCACCACGGCGCACAATAATTAAATCGATATGCTCAAGAGTTCCTTTGATTGCGTGGCGAACAACAGATTTTGGAAGTGTTAACTCAACGTGATCTCCAAGATCAATATCTAGCAACACGTTTGAAGATTTAAGGGCAATACCAAGTTCACGTGCTGGCAGTGAGATGTGGATTGGATTTTCGCCATGGCCGTAAATAACAGCTGGAATTAATCCATCGCGTCTGGTTCGGCGAGATGCACCTTTTCCGAATTCAGTCCGGCGGGCACCTGCGATTTTGATCTCAGCCATTACGTCCTCCTGGTTATTTCCCCAGCGAGAACTTCTTTCGAAGCCCCGTCGATAACGGGAGTTTCCCCTCGCCGGAATAACCCCAAGGTTAGCCAATGATGGTTGGAAAAGGAAATTGCGGTTCAGGCAGTTATAAGGGGCTTAAGAATGACCATCGAAGAGGCTGGTGACTGAGCCATCCTCAAAAACCTCACGGATAGCTCGACCAAGAAGTGGGGCAATCGAAAGGACAGTTAATCGATCAAATTTCCATTCATCTGGAATTGGCAAGGTATCTGTAATGACAATTTCACTTGCGCGTGAATTGCGTAAACGTTCAATAGCTGGACCTGACATAACCGCATGAGTTGCCGCAATTATTACTTCAGCAGCTCCACCTTCAAATAGTGCATCAACTGCTTTAGTAATTGTTCCTGCTGTATCAATCATGTCATCTATTACTACACAAGTTTGTCCCTTGACATCACCAACGACTCGTCCAGTTGATGATTCATTTGGAATTCTTGGATCACGAGTTTTATGAATAAACGCAATCGGGCATCCACCTAGCAAGTCGCTCCAACGCTCAGCTACTCGAACCCGTCCGGAATCTGGCGAAACAATTGTCAATCGTGATCTATCAACTTTGCTACCAACGTAATTTGCCAGCAAAGGAAGAGCGAAAAGATGATCAACTGGGCCATCAAAAAATCCTTGAATTTGTGAAGTGTGTAAATCAACAACCATTAATCGATCAGCTCCGGCAGTCTTAAATAAATCTGCCATCAATCGGGCTGAAATTGGTTCACGTCCACGGTGCTTTTTATCTTGACGTGCGTAACCGTAAAAAGGAGTAACAACGGTTATTCGTTTTGCAGATGCACGTTTTAATGCATCCACCATAATTAATTGTTCCATGATGTGTTTATTCACTGGCGTTGCATGACTTTGTAAAACAAATGCATCACAGCCACGAACACTCTCTTCAAATCGAACAAATATTTCACCATTCGCAAAATCATAAGCAGATGTAGGGGTGATTGGAATGCCAAGCTCACCAGCAACTTGTTCGGCTAACTCTGGAAAAGCACGGCCGGTAAAAAGCCGTAAACGTTTTTCGGAGGAGAGTCGAATCTCGTTGCTCATATTTAGATCCCCTCGTTATTTCGGATTTTTCTCGGCAGCTCTAGCTGAGTCACTTCCACTGCGCTTGCGCAACACCCACCCGAGGATATTACGTTGACGAGCACGTCCAACACCCATTGAACCCGCCGGTACATCATCAGTAATTACAGATCCCGCGGCCGTATAAGCCCCATCACCAATTGAAAGTGGCGCAACCAACATGGTGTCACTGCCAATTCGAACATGATCGCCGATCACAGTCTGATGCTTTTCTACGCCGTCATAATTCACCGTTATGGTTGCAGCGCCAATATTCGTTCCAACACCAATGGTGGTATCTCCGATATATGAAAGGTGTGGAACTTTAGAGCCAGCACCGATTTGAGATTCCTTTACTTCAACATAAGCTCCAACTTTTACGCCTTTTTCAAGAACGGTTCCAGGTCGCAAATAAGAAAAAGGTCCAACCGTTGCATCCGCTCCAATTTGAGCTCCATCGCAATATGAGTCGCGAATACTTGCGCCACTTTTTACTTCACAATTAATCAATGTAGTCCTAGCTCCAATGACTACACCACTTTGAATAGATGTATTCCCGGCGAGCGCGACTTCTGGGTAAATAACTACATCCTGTGACAACGAAACCGTTGGATCAATCCAAACAGTTGTTGGATCAATCATGGTTACGCCGTTTTTCATCCAGTGCAGGTTAATCCGGTCACGCAATAATGCAGTGCACTCTGAAAGTTGAAAACGATCATTAACACCCAGAATCTCAATGAAGTCTTCAACAATAACTGGCTCTACTCGCTTGCCAGCCGACTGCAGTACTCCAATAGCATCAGTTAAATACTCTTCGCCTTGGGCATTCTTGTTGTTTATCTTGCTCAAAGAATCAATAAGGTCAGTTGAATGAAAAACATAAACGCTTGAATTAATCTCAGTAATTTCGCGCTCTATTTCAGTTGCATCACGATCTTCAACAATTCTTAGAATTCCATCAGTTTCATCACGGACAATTCTTCCGTAACCCTCAGGATCATCTATCTGTGCAGTAAGAACCGTCGCTGAATTCTGCTCTGCAACGTGTGTATCTAATAGTGCTTGCAAGGTTGTAGATGTAATTAATGGAATATCACCGGCTAAAATCAATATTGGGGTCTCTGTGGAAACTTTTACGCTTTCTAAAGCAATTCGTGCGGCTTGACCAGTACCACCACGTTTTTCTTGAACCACAATTTTGGCACCTGGTGAAACTTTGCTAACAACTTCTTCAACTAATTCGCGATACGCACCAACAACAACTACTAATTGGCTGGGGTTTAAATCATTCGCCGCATCGATTACATGCTCAATTAGTGTGCGACCTAAAACTTTATGGAGAACTTTGGGAAGTTGGGATTGCATCCGGGTGCCTTCACCTGCAGCGAGGATAAAGATCGCTGGACCGGCAGATGCGCCAGGTGTGCGAGACATACAGTCCCCCTCTGCTAACTACTGCAATGCGTTAAGCCTAAGGTCTTGCCGGCGAAGAGAGCTCCGCCACCAGGTATCGATCCTGGACCCTGGGCTTCAAAGGCCCATGTGCTAGCCACTACACAATGGCGGAACCCGTATTCTCTCGCAAAAATGAGCCACTTTCGACCATACCGCTACCCTCTTTCTCATGAGCGCCCCAATTCCAGCCAGAATCCGGATGACCAGCGCCCAAAGACGGGCTCAATTAATTGAAGTTGGCCGCGCCCTTTTCGCTGAAAAAGGGATTGAAGGCACCAGCGTTGAAGAGATTGCGGCCAGCGCCGGAGTATCTAAGCCACTCATTTACGAACATTTCGGAGGCAAAGAGGGTTTGTATGCAGTGGTGGTCGATCGCGAAATGCGGGCGTTGCTGCACTTGATTTCAGAATCACTTTTACAGGGAAGTCCGCGAGTCAAAGCAGAAAATGCTGCACTAGCTTTTTTAACTTACATTGAAACTCGTAGCGATGGATTCCGAATTTTAGTTTTGAACTCTCCGGTTGGTGGACAGAGTGGCTCCTTCGCAACTTTGTTAAGTGAAGTTGCGTCACAAGTAGAACATATCTTTGTTGCTGAACTAGGCGCACGAGGTTTTGATCCACAGATGGCTCCGATGTATGCCCAGATGCTCGTCGGCATGGTCGCATTAACTGGTCAATGGTGGCTGGATGCTCGATTACTTACGCGTGAAGAAGTCGCTGCGCACATTGTTAACCTTGCATGGAATGGTTTAGTCGGATTGGAATCTAATCCTAAATTATCCCGAAATTCAGTGGCAAAAAATCATGAGTGATGAAGTAGATCGAATCGTTTCCGCGTGGAAACGCGAACGTCCTGATTTAGATGTTGCGCCACTTGAAATTTTAAGTCGAATAACTCGCGTCGCACGTCAATTAGATATTGCCAGACGTAATGCCTTTTCGCATCATGGTTTAGAAACTTGGGGGTTTGATGTCCTTGCAGCTTTACGTCGAGCTGGAAATCCATACCAATTAACTCCTGGGCAGTTAATGCATGAAACTTTAGTATCAAGCGGAACAATTACGCATCGTCTTGATTTGCTAGAAGGTGCCGGCTTTCTTTCGAGAAGCGCGGATCCATCCGATGGTCGCGGATCCTTAGTGAAAATAACTTCGCTTGGAATCAAAGCGGTTGATGCATCAATGGCTGATCTACTTTTACGCGAGAAAGAATTAATCAATTCACTTGACTCATCTCAGCAAAAGGTACTGGCCTCTCTCCTGGGGGTAGTGCTCAACAATCTTGATCACAGTTGATCTTGACCAACTGAGTATTGAATTTGCGCCGTTCGCGCTGTAGCCTCTGGGAAAACGATTTTTCACAAAGGGGCGAGCCGTGAGTAAGAAGGCCAAAAGCGATTCAGTAATTGAAAAAGTAGAGATCCGCGCATGTCGTGGAAGTGATGCCGGCAAATCAATTGATGCCATAAGCGGCGTCAAGTTGCCAGGAGGCAACCGCCCAGATTTTACCGTCGTGACATTAACAACTGCTGATGGCGTAACTGGAACTTCATTTGGTTTTGGCGCTCTTGACGCCACTATCGCCGGTAAAGCGATGTCGGCGATTAAGCCATATTTCATTGGTCGTAATCCTTTTGACACAGAGAAAGCCTTAAAAGAATTTGAAAATTTTGATCGTAAATGGAATCACGTTCCAATTTATGCATATGGTCCTTTTGATAATGCCTGTTGGGATATCAAAGGAAAGATTGCTGAAATGCCAGTTTATAAAATGCTCGGGGCTGCACGCGAGGAAGTTCCACTTTATGTAAGTTCAATGTTTTTACCAGGACCTGATGATTATGTTGCTCAAGCGCTATCTGTAAAAGCAAAAGGATATAAAGGCTACAAACTCCACCCACCTGGAACTGTTGAAGAGGATATCGCTTGCTACCGCGCAGTCCGCAAAGCAGTAGGTGACGATTTTAATCTGATGGCAGATTCGGTTATCGCTTATAACTATGAAGAAGCTCTAAAGGTAGGTCGTGAATTAGAGCGCTTGAATTACCTTTGGATGGAAGAGCCAGTACTAGATGTGAATTTTAATACGCTCAAGAAATTACGCGAGAAATTAGATATTCCAATTTGTGGAACTGAAGTTATTGCTGGCGCTCAATACTCAACAGCTCTTTACATCAAAGAAGATATCGTGGACATTGTCAGAACCGATGTCTCGTGGCGAGGTGGATTAACCGCCGTTATGAAAACTGCTCACCTTGCCGAAGCATTTGGTGTTCGATGTGAATTACACACCACTATTTATCATGGGCTTGAGATGGTTCAACTTCATGCTTCGCTAGCAATATCAAATTGCCAATTCTTTGAAACGTTGTATCCATTTGATGATTTTAATTTCGGATTAAAAAATGGATTGGTAATAAAGGATGGATATGTTCAGGCTCCAACTGGATCTGGACTTGGAATCGAATACGACTGGGATTTCATTGATAAACACACCGTTGAGATTTACTAACAGATGGCAAAGTTTGATTCGGTCATTACTGATGTAGAAATTCGTGCCTGTCGAACAGCAAAACGAGACACTCATGACAATTGGAGTGTTGCGGATGGCATGAATTTTACCGTCATAACATTGACTGATTCGCAAGGAATAAAGGGAACGTCTTTTGGTTTTGGTGCCCTAGATGCAACTATTGCTGGAAAAACTATCTCTGCCATCAAGCCCTTTTTTCTTGGACGAAATCCTTGTGACACTGAAAAAGCATTAAAGGAGTTTGAAAACTTTGATCGCAAGTGGAACCACGTTCCAATTTATGCATACGCACCTTTTGATAATGCTTGCTGGGATCTAAAAGGAAAAATTGCGGACATGCCGGTCTACAAAATGCTCGGTGCCGCACGTGAGGAAATTCCGGTTTATGTAAGTTCAGGTGTTCTACCTACCGTAGACGCATATGTTGCAGAAGCACTTGATGCAAAAACAAAAGGTTATCGAGGTTACAAATTACATCCACCGGGAATGGTTGAAGGCGGAAAAGTAGAAATGGATATCGCAGCTTACAAAGCGGTGCGAGCAGCGGTAGGGCCAGATTTTCCACTGATGGCCGACCCTGTGATTGGTCATGATTATGAAGAAGCTTTGAGAGTTGGACGCGAACTTGAAAAATTAGATTTTCTTTGGCTCGAAGAGCCTGTGCTGGATGTTGATTTTAATTCTTTACGAAAACTTCGTGAGAAATTAGACATACCAATTATTGCCACGGAAGTTTTAGCAGGAGCAAATTATTCAACTGCTATGTACATTCAAAAAGAGATAGTAGATATCGTCCGAAGTGATGTTTCTTGGCGCGGTGGAATAAGTGCAGTTATGAAGACTGCTCACATGGCTGAGGCTTTTGGTGTCAGATGTGAATTACACACTACGATTTATCATGCTCTTGAAATGGTACAACTTCATGTAGCTCTTGCAATTTCCAATTGCCAATTTTTTGAACTTTGCTATCCAACTGAACCTTTAGATTTTGGTACTAAAAATAAATTAGAAATAAAAGATGGCCTCTTACAAGCACCTAAAGGTCCTGGACTGGGAATTGATTACGACTGGGATTTCATCGACAAGCACACTTTAGCTATTTACTAAAGTAGTTTAGGTCCGTGCACTGGACTACTTGCTCGGTTGATTTTAGTAACTGCGCCAGTGGAAGAAAGTGCTACTGCTAAATCAATCGCGCTCTCTTCATCAAGCGCTAGAAATGCAACAGTGGGACCAGAGCCGGAAACAATCGCACCTATCGCTTTACATTCGAGCGCGGCACCTATCGCCATCTTTAGAGCAGGCCTAAGTGAGATAGCAGCGGGTTGTAAATCATTAACTAATGCTTTGCCCAATCCAATTGCATCTCCGCCACTGAGTGCATGCATCAACTCTTCACTAACTCTTGGCTTTCTAATATCTAGCGACTGACGCAAGCGATCAGATTCGGCATAGACCGCTGGAGTTGAAAGTCCTTGGGATGAAAAAGCTAAGACCCAATGAAAAGTGCCACGGCATAGTGCCGGTGTGAGTTGATCTCCACGTCCACTACCAATCGCGGTCCCACCCATTAATGAAAAAGGAACATCACTTCCAAGCTTTGCTGCGAGTTTCAATAATTCTTCTTTTCGTAGAGAAGTCTCAAATAATGAATCAAGGGCCACAAGCGTTCCCGCTGCATCGGCACTTCCACCCGCCATGCCTCCAGCAATTGGGATTCCTTTATTTATTGAAATTTTAATGTCACAATCAATTTTTGTATGTTTAGCAAATAATTTTGTGGCTTGGTATGCCAAATTTTTATCATCAACAGGTAAGCCCGCGGCACCATCTCCAGTAAAAGTTAAATCGATTCCACTTCCTTTAGTGGCAGACTCAATCGAAATTTCATCGTAAATTGAAATTGCTTGAAAAATAGTTGCTAATTCATGGAATCCATCATCGCCTAGTGGTCCAACCGACAACTGCAAATTGATTTTCGCAGGGGCTCGGACAACAACTTTCATGGCTTTACCTTATTGGTCGGAATTAAGCTAAATGCTTTTCGCCCGCGCAATTGCTATGAAATCTTTAAGTTCCAACTCTTCAGCCCTTGAAGTTTGGGCTACTCCCGCCTTTTCTAAAATTTCAATTGCGGAAGAGCTTCCCCCCGCCCAGACACTTAAAGCACTTCGAAGCATTTTGCGTCGCTGTGAAAAAGCGGCATCTATCAGTGTGAAGGTTTTCACTCTAAGTGCCTCATCCCCAGGGGATTTTCCGCGCTGAAATCCCACTAATAATGAATCTACATTTGGGACTGGCCAAAATACTTCCCTAGGCACATTCCCGGCGATGGACATATCAGCCCACCATTTAGCCTTAACGGTAGGAGTCCCATAAATTTTGTTTCCAGGTTTAGCAGCAAGTCGTTGGGCAACTTCGGCTTGGACCATCACCAGACCTTTGTTGATGGAAGGAAATTTTTCAAGTAAGTGCAAAATCACTGGAACTGAAATGTTGTATGGAAGGTTTGCGACTAAAGCAGTTGGAAGTTGTGGCAATGTATTAATTAATTGGGCATCCTCATTAATAATCTGCAGATTGCCTGCCTGATTTGGAATTTTATTTTGCATGGTCTCGGCTAACTGACTAGCTAATCTATGATCAATCTCTACTGCGATCACTTCACGAGCCATTGGAAGAAGTGCAATCGTCAAGGAGCCCAGTCCAGGACCAATTTCCAAAACAATATCCGTTTCGTTTACTCCAGCTAATCGAACAATTTTTCTACAGGTATTGCCATCGATAACGAAATTCTGACCAAGGGATTTAGCTGGGTGTAGATCTAATTTCTTAGCAATTTCACGGATCTCAGTGGCGCCCAAAGTTGGAGAGGCGGGAGAGACGGAAGGGGTTGCTTCGGTATTTTCCATAGTTAATCGAATGAACCAAAGATTGATAATGCATTTTCACGGGTGGCTATGACTAATTCATTAACATTGCGATCAACAACCTCAGCCATAAATCTAAGGGTATTTGGAATCTGTGCCGGCAAATTCAGCGAACCTCGGTGCGGCATCGGAGCTAAAAATGGTGCATCAGTCTCCACTAACATTTGTGAAAGTGGAGTAATTTTCAAAGCCTCGCGAAGTTCTGGAGCATTCTTAAAAGTCACAGTGCCGGCAAAAGATAAAAAGTAGCCTGCGGAAATGCATTTCTCTGCCATCTCGCGATCTCCGGAGAAGCAGTGAAATATGGTTTTCGTAGGTGCGCCCACTTCTCGTAACACTCTAAGGACATCAGAATGTGAATCTCTATCGTGAATAATTAAGGCTTTGTTTTTCCGCTTGGCAATTTCTATATGTGCCCTAAAGGAATCTTCTTGTTTCGCACGAAGAGCTGGTTCGGTTCTATAAAAATCTAAACCTGTTTCTCCAACACCTCTAACTCGTGGATCTTCAGTTAATTTTTCGATTTCCGTTAATTGCGCTTCTAGATTTTTCACGACCGGAGCCTCATTAGGATGTAAAGCCACGGCTGCAAGGACTTTCCCTGGCCACGCATTTGCACATGCCACAGACCATTTTGATTGCTCTAAGTCATAACCAATTTGAACTACTCGATCAATTCCCACACTTTTTGCTACATCTAAAATAACTCCAACGGCGGCATCATCCGCACTAGATTTGGCGATCAACTCCATGTGGCAATGTGAATCTATTGTTGTTTCTTCTAGCGGTTCAGGTAAAGGCGCGGCAACTCTCTCAATATCGCGATTGTGCCGATCGGTCACGCGTTCTCCGGTTCTGGCAATCTAGGGAAAAGTACCTCTCCTCTAGATACTTGAACGCCTGCGGGCAATTGTCCCCATGTGGCGACTTCACTTATTTTCTGCTCACCAATTGGACCTAGAATATTTGCACCGAGTGCCTCCCATAATTTTTCAGAGGTCTCAGGCATAACTGGATGAAATAACACTGCAAGAATTCGAAGTGATTCCACTGTCGTGTATAAAACTTTTTCGAGTTCAACTTTGTTTGCTGGATCTTTAGCCAGAACCCACGGAGCCTGATCTGTTACGTATCCATTGACTACTTTGCAAAAATCTAAAATCGCTAAAATTCCACCTTGGAAATCTAAAGCGCAGATACGTTCATCTGCAATTTCACAGGCTTTTTGGGCAGCTTCGGAAAGTTTTGGTTCTGCTGCCGGTTGTGGAATTTTGCCGTAGCAATACTTTTCAACCATCGCAATAGATCTAGAAGCTAAATTTCCAAAATCATTAGCGAGTTCACTCGTATATCGAGCAACCATATCTTCCCAAGAGAAAGAGCCATCTGTGCCAAATGGAATCGATCTCAAAAAGTAATATCTAAATGCATCGATACCGAAGAAATCAGTAATGTCTGAAGGTGCGATTCCAGTTAATTTGCTCTTGCTCATTTTCTCGCCACCAACAAGCAACCATCCATGCGCAAAAACTTTTTTAGGTACAGGTAATTCTGCTGCCATCAGCATCGCTGGCCAGATGACTGCATGGAATCTAAGGATATCTTTGCCAACTAGGTGAACGTCGGCCGGCCAAATCTTTGCAAACTTTTTTCCACCTTCAGAAGTTGGGTCATCGCCAATTCCTACGGCAGTTGCGTAATTGAGTAGCGCATCAAACCAGACATAAACCACTTGCTTGGTATCCCATGGAACCGGGATTCCCCAAGCAAATGATGAGCGTGAAATTGAAAGATCAGAAACGCCTCCCTCTAGGAAGGATAAAACTTCATTCCGCGCACTTGCTGGTTCACAAGCACTGGGGTTGGATTTGTAATGTTCAATCAAAGGTTGAGCAAAGGCTGATAATTTAAAAAACCAATTTGTTTCACTTAGCAGCTCTACAGGTTTTGAATGGATCGGGCAAAGTTTTTCATCGGGAGTTGCACCATCAAGTAAATCTCCGGCAAGTTTAAATTCTTCACATCCAACACAATAAGGTCCTTCGTATTTGCCTTCATAAATGTGCCCAGAATCTTTAAGTCCTTGCAAGAAACGTTGCACGCGTTCCATGTGTCGATCTTCAGTTGTTCTAATAAAATCATCGTTAGCAATATTTAATTTCTCCCACGTGGGGATCCAAGCTGACTCGACTAAACGATCGGCCCAACTCTGTGGATCGCTGCCATTAGCTTCAGCAGTTCGCATAACTTTTTGCCCATGCTCGTCAGTTCCTGTTAGAAACCAAACTGATTCGCCTTTTTGGCGGTGCCAACGAGTCAAAACATCGCCCGCCACGGTCGTGTAGGCATGACCAATATGTGGTGCATCATTTACATAGTAAATCGGCGTGGTTAGATAAAAGGCTTTGTTGCTCACTGTCCTATCTTAGAGGCGACTAAGGCATCGAATATCGCTCGCTTACGTAAGCCAAACTCTATTGCGATCTGTGCGACCGCCTCTTGCCTTGTTGCTCCAACCCCCTCCAGCTCCTTCACTTTTGCGGCTATCTCAACAGGTGTTAAATCTGCGATCTCGCCAGCACTCGGTCCGGCAATAACCAAAGTTATTTCACCCAACATCTCTTTTGAATTGGCCCATTTCTCCAATTCCGCTAACGACCCACGCACAATCTCTTCATGGGTTTTAGTCATTTCACGACAAACTGCACCTTGGCGTTGGTTGCCTAAAATTATGATCGCATCTTCAAGAGTTTCTCTAATGCGGTGTGGCGCTTCAAATAAAACTACAGTCCTACTCTCTGATTTGATGCTTTCAAAATAATTTTGCCGCGCTTGTTGTGTTCGCGGTGGGAACCCATCAAAAATATAGCGTTCCATAGATAAACCAGAAAGTAGTAACGCTGTACTTGCAGCACTTGGCCCAGGTAAAACTTCAATCTCAAAATTCGCATCCAGTGCCGCTCTAACAATTAAATAACCAGGATCACTAATTCCTGGCATTCCCGCGTCGGTGATAACTAAAACGGTTTTGCCTTCAGTTAAGGCAGAGATTAATTCAGGTGTGCGCTGTGCTTCATTTCCGGCAAAAAATGAAATAACTGGAGCGCTAAGTGAAATCTCTAAATCGCTACAAAGCCGTAAAAGCCGACGAGTATCCTCGGCGGCAATCAGATCCACCTCACTTAATAAATCTCGTACCCGTAGCGAAAGATCTCGACTGTTCCCTAAAGGGGCACCAGCAAGGATTAATCGGCTCTTTTTCACACTCTTATCATCTCAGGTTCTAACCTATCCTCCATGACCAAAGCGCTGGAAGGCTTCCGATACCTTCTGATCCGTAGGTGGCTGCTGCTGATTCTTGCATTCTCAGCAATCGTTCGTTTTGTAAATCTTGGACGCCCGAAAGAATTGGTCTTCGATGAAATTTACTATGTTGATGCGGCTAGAGATTTTCTAAAGTATGGCGTTGAAATTGAAAAAGGTACGGCTGAATTTATCGTTCATCCCCCGGTAGGCAAATGGATTATTGCATCAGGAATTAAATTATTTGGTGACAACTCGTTTGGCTGGAGAATTTCTACCGCATTACTCGGAACAATTTCTATTCTTTTTGTCTATTTAATTTCAAAACATCTTTTTAACTCTGAGAGGTGGGCACTACTTTCAGCAGTATTGGTCTCGCTTGATGGATTACATCTTGTGATGTCACGTACCTCTCTTTTAGATATGACCTTAATGTTTTTTGTATTAGTAGGTCTTTACGCTTTACTCAAGGAAAATTTCTGGGCAGCGGGCTTTTTATTTGGGTTAGCGTTGGCAACAAAGTGGAGTGCTATTTACTACATCACTTTTTTTGGAATTTATTACTTGATCCGAAATGTCTATCGAGTTCGCACAAATAAAGAAATTGAAGAAGACAAAAGTAGAAATTATCTAAAAATCACAACTTTGCTCTCTGCTCAATTAGGCATTCTTCCAGTTTTAATCTACGTGGTGAGTTGGTTTGGCTGGTTTAAATCGACTTTAGGCTGGAGTCGAAACTGGGGAGCCGAAAATCCTGGGTTTTTGCCAGATGTGATCAGCTCCTTTTGGTACTACCACTCTGAAATGCTCTACTTTCATACTCATTTGACTGAAAACCATAATTACGAAGCCAAGGCTTGGTCGTGGCTAGTTATGTACCGACCGACTTCTTTTTTCTACGAGACTCCTAAAGGGTGCGGTGCATCATCTTGCGCACAAGAAGTGCTTGCATTGGGGACCCCTTTGCTTTGGTGGGCCGCAGCTATTGCTCTTGTATTTTTGTTTAGTTTTTGGTTTAAAAATAGAGAATTAAACACTGGCTTTATCTTGTTAGCGGTAGGTGCGGGATATCTACCTTGGTTTGTTTATCCGCAACGTACTACTTTTACCTTCTACTCGATCATCTTTGAACCTTGGTTAATCATGACTCTTGTTGCTGTGCTGCGTATCTATTACTTAAGTTCACTCGGGAATCAAAAATTGAAATTTTACTCCATAATTTTTCTAACTTCCCTGATCGCTGCAAATTTTCTCTACCATTTTCCAGTTTTTGTTGGGCAGATAATTACTTATGATGATTGGCGTTCTTTGATGTGGTTTAAAAAATGGATTTAATTAAATTAATTTGCTGCGCGTAAATCTGCTTCGTCAATTGCTACTTGATCAAATATCTCATCTGGCCCAACTGCGACTTCTGCTTTTATAGGTGCTTCTTTCATTGGGCGAGAAACTGCTTTAGCAGCGGTTACATAGGTTGGAAGTGGAACATCTGCCGGTTGCCATGTTGTATTTGGAATAACTGTCACTGTGGTGGATGGCCGTAATGGAATCCAATGTTCTGTTGCATTTTCATTCGAGCGATATAGCACATCTGAAAAATTGGCACGTACTCCGTTTGTCGCTCTTGCTGCTGCAAGCCTGCGGCGAGTTGAAACCTCTTCAACAATTTTTTGCCTACGAACATGTATCACATAAATTAGGATTAATGAAAGCGGGAGTGCATTTGTTCTAAATGGAACTCCACCAAATAAAGTCGAAATGAATACAATCAAAAAAATTGCAGCTAGGGCGATGAAAATTAATCGACGTTGTCGCATTTGCCGAATTTTGTTCTCGGCAACTTCTGTGCGACATGGAAGATTTTCGTGGCTAGTACCTAGAGATACCAAGCTCATGGCACTCTGATATCTCTCCAAACTTCTGTTATCTGAAATTTCATCATGCGTTCGCAACCATCTAGGTAGAAAATACGCTACCCACATTGCAACCACGGCGAAGTAGATCAAACCAGAACTCATGATGGGTTAACGATATGAGTTTGGATGGTTCAAATGATGGATTTAAGGAGTGTGGCCGCTTCGTGTTGGCTCATAAACTTTCACATAAGTGTGATGGTCTCGCCAGTCCCCATCAATATGTAAAAATCGTTTTCGCAGACTTTCGAATTCGAAACCACATTTGAGCGCGACCTGCTTCGAGGCTGCATTTTCGGGACGCATAGAAATTTCTAAACGGTGCAAACCCAGTTCCTTGAAGGCATATGCACTCACCAAATTCACAGCCATTGGGATAAATCCTCGCCCGGCAAGTTCTGAAGTAATCCAATACCCAATATGGCCACCTCGATAGGAACCGAATGAAATGCCAGCCAGGGTAACTTGACCACAAATTCGACCCTGATAAACCACTGCCCAAGTGATTGAGCGCAAAGCTTTTTCTTCACGTCGGTGGAATCTAAGCATCTGTTGAAAGCTTGGCAATGAAATCAATGGGTCTGGCGAAGTGGCCTCCCACGGCCTAAGCCATTTTTCATTTTTGAACCTAAGTTGCTCCCACTGTTTTTTATCACTTCTTTTTAGCGATCGTAACTTTATTTCGCCACTTTCAAGCAGCATTTTAGTCAGCTCTCAGCTCTAGATTCATGACAGAAACTAATCCTCCGGCTGGCAAATTACTCACCCCGGGCGGAACAATTATAAAGGAGTTAGCGTCTGCCCAATTTTCTAAATCAAGAGCTTTAACAGTGCTTTCACTATTGGCTAAATCTAAGACTGCTGGAATGTAACGCTGCGCGCCAGATTCAATGTTTACTACTTCTAGTAATTTTGCATTTAAGGTTGGATGGAAAATATTTTTTCTTCCGAACATCTGTCGAATGATTGGTCGCACAAATAATTCAAAAGAAATAAAAGTGGTCATCGGATCAGTTGGCAAAGTTATTACTGGCGTTTTATCTGGTCCGATTAAACCAAAACTATGGTTTCCACTGGGATTCATCTCTACTTGAATTTTGCTGATCACTCCAAGTTCAGTTAACGCTTCCTGTGTCATGCCCTCTGACTCTGGGCCGCTGGTGATGACGAGTAAGTCAGCACGAACAAGTTGATCCTCAATTAACAATCTAAGTTGTGAAGAAGTTGTTGGAATTGTATGAACTCGATAACCGATTGCTCCGGCCTCTCGAACAGAGGTGGTCAATAACCAGGAATTAACTTCATAAAAATGAGCGGTTTCAAGTTGCTCGCCTGGTTCAGTTAAATCACCACCTGCTGAAATCACTACTACGCGGGGGTGTGGGCGAGTAGGCAGGTGATCTAGCCCAACAGAAGCGGCAATCCCAATGTGTGCAGATCTAATTCGACTTCCACCTGTTAAGACTCGACGTGTTCCTACTTCAACATCTGAAGCAAGGGTCGCTCCATGTGCATCCAATAGGGGTAAATCTAAAGGCGCTAAAGGTTGAGCTAGCAATAAGAGTTGCTTTAAATAACTCTCAACGTTTTCCATTCATATTCCCCACAAAACTTTTTAACCACTCAGCAAACTCTCCGCCAATGTCTTCTCTTGAACTTGCTAATTCAACAACAGTTTTCAAATAGCTGACACGATCTCCTGTGTCATAACGACGTCCAGAGAAAATAACTCCATGAACTGGCCCACCTAATTTTTCATCTAATGCGAGGTCTCGAATTGCATCTGTTAATTGGATCTCTCCACCACGACCTGCCTGAGTTTTTTCTAAAACTTTAAAAATTGCTGGATCTAAAACATACCTGCCAATAATTGCAAAATTTGAAGGAGCATTTTCCACATTAGGCTTCTCAACTAAATCTATGATTTCTACAATATTGCTTGAATCAGTTTTCTTTACCGATGCAATTCCATATAGAGATACTTGAGAATCAGGAACTTCCATTAAGGCAATTACGCTTCCACCAAATTTTTTATGCACCTCAAGCATTTCACCTAGCAAATTATCTTGCTCTGCAATCAAGTCGTCGCCAAGTAAAACCACAAATGTCTCACTGCCCACATGATTAGCCGCAGTGAGCACAGCATGACCTAGTCCGAGTGGATCTCCTTGACGAACATAATGAATATTTCCAAGCTCAGTTATTTCTTTTACTGCAGCTAATTTTTCAATATCTCCACGATTTTCTAATGTTGCCTCAAGTTCGATTGCTCTATCAAAATGGTCTTCAAGCGCGCCCTTATTTCTTCCGGTAATTAGTAAGACGTCGCTTAAGCCTGCCCGAATCGCTTCTTCAACAACATATTGAATGGCTGGCTTATCAACTATTGGGAGCATCTCCTTTGGAATCGACTTGGTTGCCGGCAAAAAGCGAGTGCCCAGGCCGGCAGCCGGAATAACTGCCTTAAATACATTAGATCCCATAGTGATCACACCTTACGCTGATCACATGGAAGAGAAGAGCCAGACTCGGCGTGTGCTGCGCAACTTGCGAAAATTGGCGCCCGAAGGTGATGGGCGGGCAGGTTCACTTCTGCTCGAGGAACTGGAGAAAGCGCTATTTGGTCATGTAAATGTGATCGCCTCCTACGACTCTTACGGAAGTGAGCCATCAACTCAAAGCCTTAATTCAACTCTTCTGAGCCGTGGCATACGAATCCTTCGTCCGAAATTACTTGCTGACAATTCTTTAGAGTGGATTGATTCCAAGTCTGGTGAAAATTTAGGAATTGCCGGCATCTCCGCGGCTCAGGTAGTTGTAGTGCCAGCTTTGAGCGTTGATGCGAGCGGAATGAGAATTGGCCAAGGTGGCGGCTCGTATGATCGAGCTCTTAAATTGAATTCAGGATGGAAAGTTTGTTTGTTGCATGATGGAGAAATTTTTGAAGGAGATTTACCACAAGAAATTCATGACCAAAAAGTAGATGCTGTCTTTACTCCAACAAAAATAATTAGATTTAATTAACTAGCTTAAATTTCGGGCAATGATTATTCGTTGTACCTGATTTGTACCTTCGTAAATTTGAGTCAACTTCGCATCTCTCATCATTCTTTCGACTGGATAGTCAGAGACATATCCATATCCGCCCAGAATTTGTACTGCATCTGTAGTTACTGCCATGGCTGTATCAGATGCCAAACACTTAGACGCTGCAGAGTAAAAAGTTAAATCAGAACTGCCATTCTCACTCTTCACGGCAGCTGCGTAAGTTAATTGACGCGCTGCCTCAATCTTCATGGCCATATCTGCCAACATAAATTGAATTGCTTGAAAATTAAAAATCTCTTTACCGAATTGCTTACGTTCATGTGAATACTTATTTGCCACGTCAAAAGCACCTTGAGCTAAGCCAATGGCTTGTGCAGCTATGGTGATTCTGGTGTGATCCAATGTTTTCATGGCTAGTGAAAATCCCGTACCTTCAGCACCTAACATTCGATCATTTGCCAATTCGACTTGATCAAAATAAACCTCACGTGTTGGCGAACCTCTAAATCCCATTTTCTTTTCATGCGCACCAAAAGAAATTCCTTTGTCGCTTTTCTCAACAACAAAAGCACTAATTCCTTTACTGCCTTTTTCAGGATCTGTAACTGCTAAGACTGTATAAAACTCTGACTCACCTGCATTTGAAATCCACTTTTTACTTCCCGAGAGAATCCATTTGTCGCCAGAACGCACCGCTTTAGTCTTTAATGCGGATGCATCTGAACCTGCTTCTGATTCAGATAGACAGTAAGAAAAGCCTTTACCAATTGAGAGCGGACGTAGCCAACGCTCTTTTTGGTCTTTGTTGCCAGCTAATATCAAAGGAAGAGAACCTAATTTGTTTACCGCAGGTATGAGCGAAGATGATCCACACACCCGGGCAATCTCTTCAATGATGATTACAACTGCTAACGCATCTGCACCTTCTCCACCAAACTCTTCAGGAACATGAGCTGCAGATAATTTATTTGCTGATAGTGCTAAAGCAGCTTCTTCTGGGAATCTTGCATTTTCATCGACATCTGTAGCAAATGGTGCAATCTTTTCTTCAGCAAGTGCTCGCACGGATTCTCGTAAGGAGATGTACTCATCGGGTAATTGAAAAAGCGCTTCCATGGTCTAATTAACGCAGAATTCTCGCAACCGCGCTACTCCGCACCTTCCCTCTTTCAATTATCTCTTGGATTTTCGCTTTTGTTTAAGCCTGAGAGATATTGGTTGTATTTATCCAATTCGTCCGGTTCTCCACTTTGGCGTGCCCGATTTGAATTGCGCTCAATTCGCACGGCGTCTCTTTCATCCGCTCTGATCCATTGAATAAATGTGGCGATTAATGCCAACAAGATTGGAATCTCACCCATCGCCCACCCTATGGATGCTCCAGTCTTTTGGTCTGCCAAGAAATCTGGCCACCACGGTCTAGCTATCTCGGCAAAGTGCCCACCATCAACTAATTGCGATGATGACATCAGTGCAACTGAGAAAAATGCGTGAATGCTAATTGCCACAAAAAGAATTCCGATTCGTAAAATAAATGGAGTTCTTTGTGGGCTTGGGTCAACTCCAATAATTACAAAAAATAATAGTATTCCGGAAAGAAGAAAATGTAATCCCATAAAAAAGTGACCAAAGTGATAACTCATCAGCCAATTAAATAAATCAGTGAAATAAAGTGCAAAGAGTGATGCCTCGAAAATAACCAAGGCGCTTACTGGGTGAGTAATCACTCTTGAATATCTTGAGTGCAAAATTGCAATCGCATAACCTCTAACGCCTCTCTCTTCTTGAGTGCGTCCAATTGGCAATGTGCGAAGAGCCAAAGTGATCGGTGCCCCTAGAACTATTCCAATTGGAGCGAGTGTGGCTAATACCATGTGTGAAATCATGTGAAATGAAAAGGCAACTTGTGCATACACGCCGAGTCCGCCATTAACGGCATAATCGATTGCACTGATTCCCAATGCAAAAGCTATTGTGCGTCCAATCGGCCATTTATCTCCACGCTTACTCAAAACGATTACGCCTTTTATATAAAGAGCAACTGAAAGTATGAGAAGAGAAAGAAATAATCCATCTGGTTCATATTCAAAAAGCAATCTAAATACTGTTGGAGTTTCTGGCATCTTTGCACCTATAGCTTCAACAATATCTTTCGAACTACTCACTGGAGGATCACCTTGACCAAGGAAAATTCCTAAAATCAAAACGGTTGTAAGCAATATCATCTCTTGAATCAACTGTTTAGCAAAACTCGACTCCTCTAATTTTTTGCGGCCGTAAGCTGCAATCGCCAGTACAAATACGAAGAGGACTGTTTTGAAAATAACTAGAACTCCATAATCAGAAGTTATATTCGCAACTGACCCAACTCTCACAAAGGCATTCACAATTCCAGTTAGTCCGATAGCGCAAACACACCACAGTGCCAACGGTGCAAACCTTTTTCGGCCAAATTCTCGTTCATTCTTTGGCAGTATGAAGAGCACGACTACTCCACCGAACCATAAGGAAAGTGCGGCAACGTGAACTATTACTAAACCGATCGCCAACATATGATTACCGGAATTACTTCCATGACTTTCTAGATATGTGGCTAGGCCACCAATCCAAGCAGTAAAAATCAAAAATACTGCGCCACCTGTCTTTTTTATTCGAACAGCTGCTAATGCGCAAATTAATGCAGCAATTATTTGAATTCCAAAAAGTTTACCTAAAATTGTTTGCATAATAAATGATCTCAAGATATTGCCATTAACAACATCAAGGATTTGGATATTCAAAATAAATGCAACCTCTGCAATAAGAAAGAAAACGCTGCTGACTAACCAAGCAAGTGAAACCGGTGGAAGCAATTTTTGCAATCGAGAAGATTGAAGGTATCCCTTATTGTCTGGGACTAGAAATGCAAGTCCTAACAAAATTCCAATTAATGCTATAAAAGAGGTAAGCGTAAAAAATTTTGCTACCAGCTGTAAAATAAGATTAATTTCTTCAGTATTCACTTCTTGCGTTTCTTTTTCTTTGGCTTTCGTAAAGATCTAGAAATCAAAACAAGAACTAAAATTGAAAGAACTAGTAATCCAATCATGAAAAAATCAGTTATTTTTGAAGATTGAGTTTCCTTATTCAAATCTGGAGTGGGAGTTTCTAAATCTTCCGGCTTTGGAGATTCCAATACTGCTGGGGCGACAAAAGTAAATTTGTATTGACCACTTAAAGTTTCACCTTCGGTTGTATCTACTTCATACTCAACGGTGTAATCACCAGTAAGATTTAACGGCTTTAAACCAACCAAAATTTGAGTATCCGCAATTTGCAGAGAGCCGTCATCGACTCGTTCTCCATTGGGTGCAGTTACGCTCACTGAATTTCCAACATCGGAAATTGCTTTTGAAAAAGTAATTGTTGCCACACTTGGAGCTGAAGATATGGAAGAGCCTGAGGCTGGAGAAGAGGAACTCAACTTTGCTTCCCCTTCAGCCACAGCCGGATGTGGATTGAGTAATGTGAGTGCTGTGAGCAGGCAAGTGCTTAAAACCAACTTAAAATTCTTCATAACCCCTCCTCAATTAGCCCCAATCGTGCCACTTCTCTAAACTCTGCTCTGTCAGGAGGTGGCTGTGCCCACATACCAATATATCTGTACTGAGTGCGAACACTCTTTTGAATTGAATCAAGCCTTCACAGATTCAACAGTTCCAACCTGTCCTGAATGCAAAGGGATTGTGCGCAAAGTTTTCTCTTCAGTTGGCGTTGTTTTCAAAGGCTCCGGCTTTTATCGCACTGATACACGCGGTGCTGCTACCTCAAGCTCGACGCCAGCCCCGGCACTACCGGCTTCGACCTCAACTCCATCCACTCCATCCACTCCATCCACTCCAACACCGCCATCCACAAGCGCTTAGTGAGTAAGTAGTAATTTTTTAAATCTCTGCCAGATTTACAAGATGCTTAGAAATCTACTAAATCTCCGAAGAATTATTCCGCCGCAAGATATAGAAAAAATTAAAAGAATTTTGGCATTATTTTCAATACGTCGAAGATTAATACTTGCAACCAGTCTTACCCTAATTATAGGTGTCACACTTTTCTATCGGCCTGCTAATGCAAAAATAGAGATAGCAGTTCCTATTCTCCATAGTGGTGAAGTGGGAATTTCACTAGTTTTATCCGGTGCTGAAAGTATTTTACATTCGCAAGATCGAATAGATTTAATCGCAACTACTGTGCAACAAAATATTATTTATGATCAAGTGTCTGCAAAATCTTGGACACTTGCCAGAAATATCAGAGTTATAAAGAGTATTTCTCAGAATCAAGATGTGCGAGCGCTGCTGGCAGTTCAGGAAAAAGATGTATTAGCTATTGCACAAGCTCAGCGGGAAGGCGAACTGGATTTTTTATTGCTACCTGAGATTCATGAGTGATGTGGAGGTACATCTCTCAGGATCTCTTCATCTCTTGCTTTCTCTTCTGAGGGATCAACAAAATCTGGCTTAGTTAGAGGGCCCTTTTCTGTAATTTTTTTTGCTGGTTTTGCCCCTTTGTTTTCCATATTAGGATTTAACCATGTTTGATCGACTTGGGCGAGTAATAGTCCAGCGTAGAGCCACAGTCCTCGTGATTTTCCTCATTACTTTTATTAGCGCTGGCGCTATCGGCTCTCTTGCCTTTGGAAGATTAGATAGCGGCGGATACACAAACCCGAATAGTGAATCAGCCAGGGCTTACAAATACCTCCAAGAGAATTTCAATATTGAAGATCCATCTGTTGTATTGGTTGTAGATTCAGGATCAAGAAGTGTTGATGACACAACGGTAGTCTCTGATGTTCTTTCCTTGACTGCTGAAATAAAACAAATTAAAAATGTTAGTAAGACTTTTTCATATTGGGACATGAGGGCTTCACAACTAAAAAGCTCTGATGGAAAAGCCGCTTACATCTTTATTTACGCTACGAAATCAGATTTTGACTCTTTAGGTGAAGTTGCAGAGATTGTTACAAAAACCTTTGGAGACAAATATCGCTCCTTGACTTTGTATGCTACAGGCACTGGAGCCGCAGGAAATGCAATTAACGGTCAAATTAGTAAGGATTTGTACAAATCTGAATCAATCGCTATACCGCTAACTTTTTTGCTTTTGCTTTTTATTTTTGGCGGGCTTGTCGCTTCAGCTACTCCACTTGTTGTAGGAGTTAGTGCAATTCTTGGCTCATTTTTTGTTATCTACCTAATTTCATTGCTCACTGATGTGAGTATTTTTGCCATAAATTTAATTACCGGTCTCGGTCTCGGCTTGGGAATTGATTACTCCCTACTTATAGTAAATAGATTCCGTGAAGAGTTACATCGTGGACTTTCAGTAAATGATGCAGTTATCAAAACAGTTGCCACAGCGGGAAGAACTGTCTTTTTCTCTGGTTTAACAATTATGGTGACTTTGGGATCAATGTTGGTTTTCCCGCTGTACTTCTTGAAATCTTTTGGTTATGCGGGAATAACAGTAGTTGCTATGGCGGTTATCGGCGCTCTTATTCCACTACCCGCGATGCTCGCGCTCCTTGGACATCGAGTTGATAAATACACGGTTAGAAAAAGCGCACTGACACCAAAGGAAGATGGTGGTTGGGCAAAAACTGCACATTTTGTAATGCGTCGCCCTGTTGCTGTTTTACTTTTAACTCTCGTTGGATTAACTGTTTTTGCAGCACCAATTAAAGATATTGCTTTTGGCCAAGTGGATTCTCAAGTTTTGCCTAAGGATCATCCAGCAGCGGTTGCAGCACGAGTGGCAGATGAAAGATTTCCCGGCCGTGAATCAGTTCCGGTTGAATTTGTTATTGAAAATGGAGCAAAGTTTCTAGGTAGCGCTGAACTGACCAAGTACCAAGAAGCAATCAGTGCAACCGATGGGATTTTGTATCTGACTGATGCAGTTACTTCAGGAGAGTTACTTCGTTTCAACGCAATCCACTCAATGTCTCCGCGTTCATTACCGGCTGAAGCACTTATTGATAAGTTACGCGAAATTCCGGCTCCGGATGGAACATTGATTGGTGGTGCTGCTGCTGATTACACAGACACTCAACAAGGAATAGCAGACGCGCTTCCTTGGGCACTTCTCTGGATATCTGTCTCTGTTTTATTGCTCTTATTTGTTTTTACTGGATCAATTCTTTTGCCAATAAAAGCTGTTCTACTCAATATTCTTTCTCTTGCCGCCACCTTGGGCGTCGTAACTTGGATATTTATTGATGGAAATCTTGCAAACTTATTAGGCGGATTTACAGTCACTGGAACACTAGATACCGGTTCGGTAATTTTAATCGCGGTAACTACTTTTGGGCTCTCAATGGATTATGAAGTATTCCTCCTCTCTCGAATAAAAGAAGAGTACGAGGCTGGAAAATCTAATTTAGATGCCGTGGCAATTGGCTTACAAAAATCTGCGCGCATTATTACCGCAGCAGCATTTGTGCTCGCTGTCGTCTTTGGTGCTTTTATTCTTGGTGGCGTTACCTCAATAAAAATGCTTGGTTTCGGCGTTGCTTTTGCAATTTTGATTGATGCCACAATTGTTCGAGGATTGCTTGTTCCTGCTCTCATGAGGCTCTTTGGAGCGGCAAATTGGTGGGCTCCCAAGCAATTAAAACGCTTCACCATCTCGCATTGATGATGCAATAGACTTAAGCACATGTCCTCAGTTGATTTATTGGCCACTCTGACTTGCAAAGACCAGCCTGGAATTGTTCATGCGATGACGACGGCTGTCTTAAATTCAAAGGGAAATATAATTGAGAATCAACAATTCACAGATCCAGTGACTGGTTTGTTTTGTATGCGTACTCGCTTTACCACTGCGGAAAAACTCTCAGTTGCAAAAGAGATTTTAAACAAAGAGTTAAGTAGATTCACTCCAACACTAGAAATTAGACCATTTGAGAATCGTAAGCGCGCGCTAATACTTGTTACTAAAGAGAGTCACTGCTTGCGCGATTTGTTGTACTTGCGCGACCTTGGCGAACTTCCAGTTGATATTCCATTGGTTGTCTCTAATCATGAAGAATTACGTGCGCTAGTTGAATCTCATGGAATCACATTTGAGTATCTCCCAGTTACGGCAGCCACTAAAAAAGATCAAGAAGCCCAATTAATCGAAAGAATTGAAAAGCATCAAATCGATGTGGTTGTACTTGCCAGGTATATGCAAATTCTTTCACCAGATTTTTGTCGTAAATTCACTGGTCAGATAATTAATATTCATCATTCATTTCTTCCCGGATTCAAAGGCGCGAAGCCCTACCACCAAGCCCACGCACGCGGTGTGAAAATTATTGGAGCAACTGCACATTTTGTA
>SYCR01000035.1:0-4380 GCA_005786885.1 Actinomycetota bacterium
CTTGAAATCCGCGCAATCTCCTGTCCAGAGAGAACGCGCCCTCCTCCTTGGTATGCAATTGATGAATCGATGTATCGATCAGTAATCACCACAATTTGTTTTGCAAGAGCCGGCTTAATCACCGTTTCAACATGGTGGGCTCGGTCTGCTGCATAAAGTAATGCTTCGGCACGTGGTGCTAGTGCACCAGTATCTGGATCTAACAAAATTCCACGAAGTACTTTTCCAAGATTTGTTCCACCAGGTTCGCGCGTGAGCAAAACTTCTTGGCCGCGAGATTCCAAAGCTGATTTCAGGAGTTGAGATTGGGTTGATTTGCCTGAACCCTCTCCGCCTTCAAATGCGATAAAAGTTCCAGTAGTAGCAATAACTCCGGTGTTACTTAGTTCTCCACTTAAGGCACTTACGATGTCACTCCACAAAGAAATTCCACGACGATCATCCATATGGCGATAAGAAACTATTCCAACAGTCATAGCAATCAACCCAGCAAAAAATAATGTTACCGAGGCGCCGTTGTAATTTAAGACTGAATTTCGGATTTGGTAAGAATGTTCGCCAATTGCTGCTGCAACTATTGGGGTGATTGCAAGAACAAGAACTAATGTAATTCGAATTAGGGATTGAACAAATGCAAAAGTGCGACCGCGCTTTTCATCTTCAACTTCTAATCCCAACATCGTGAAACCAGAAACCCAGCCCACTCCTGCCCAAAATCCAAGAATAATTACGATAAAGATTGCAAGGACTAAATTTGAAACCAGAGCCAAAATAGAAAGCATAAAACCTGATGCTGCAAGTGATGCCCCAAATATTCGCTTTCGCGAAAATGGAGCAAATAGTTTTGGTCCTCCAGCAATTCCCAAGGCTAAACCAAGGAAAACAGCTCCAAAAAGAATGCCGTAGGCAGCTTCACCACCACCAAGGTCTCCAACAAAAATTCGAGCAAGTCCAATTACCGCTCCGGCCGCTACAAAAGCTCCGAGCATTCCAAGAATTAATCCGCGGATCGCCTTATTTGATCCAACAAATTTCCATCCGTCAATTAAAGAACGCATCACACTGGTTTGAACTTCGCCCTTAGCAGCGGGACCTTTTGGAAGTTCTCTTAATTTATAAATTGTAAAAGCACTAAATGCAAACGTCGCTGCATTTAAATAAAGCGCCATGTGTACTGGATTGGCCTTAAAAAATGGAATAGATGATGCGAGAGCACTATTAAAAATGGCAAGTGCTGAAAAAAGAAGCGCGGCAACAGGGGCACTGCCATATGCCGCCAGCAAAGAAACTTGATTTGCTCCTTCGAGATGATGTCTTGGAACTAAATTTGGGACAGATGCTTCTTTGGCAGGTGACCAAAAAAGCGATACTGATTCAATTAAAATAGTTGCTATATATAGCCACAGATAATTTCCAACTACTGGAATCGAAATAAAGAGCCCGCAACGCAATATGTCGCACAACACCATCATTCGACGTCGATCAAAACGATCTGCAATTACTCCCGCTAATGGACCGAGGATTACCGCTGGAAGTAAACGAACGATAAATACACCGGCAATAGCAAAGTTTGCTTTTGCGTAATTATCTCCGGCTAATTGTTGCGCAAGCGCTGTAATTGCAAGCAGCCCCAGCCAATCGCCCAAACTTGAAAGTGCCATCGCCTGCCATAAGCGACGAAAGGGCTTTATCGCGAGAACTCCGCGAATATCGCCCTGAAGGGCAGTACTCATATCGGTGACCCTACTCTTGATCGGCGCGGGCGCGACGTTCTGCCAATAATTCCATGCCCCGATCGAGTGTCAACTGTTCGACCAAATCTCCACGTCGCAAGCCGGCATTTGTTTCGCCATCAGTCACATACATTCCAAATTTGCCATCCTTAACAACCAATGGCCGGCCAGTGACAGGATCTAAACCAAGCTCCTTGAGTGGGCCTTTAGCCGCTCCGCGTCCACGTCGTTTTGGTTGAGCAAATAATTCAACCGCCCGTGGAATATCACAAGTAAAAATCTCATCTTCACTTGCTAATTGGCGTGAATCTTTCTCACCCCGTCGTAAGTAAGGACCATAAGGACCGTTTTGCGCAGTGATTGTTTCTGCTGTGTTTGGGTCAACTCCTACTATCCGTGGGAGTGAAAGTAATTTCAACGCTTCTTCAAGAGTTAATGTTGCGACAGACATCGTTGAAAACAGAGAGGCGGTTTTTCCTTTTGGCACTTTGCCTTTTACTTTCGGCGAATCCTCTGGAAGAACCTCAGTTACATACGGACCAAATCGACCAGTCTTAGCAAGCAATGAAAGCCCAGTTTCGGGATCTACTCCAACGATGCGTTCACCTGATGGTCGTTCGAAAAGCTCCAGAGCCTTTGCAAGATCTAACTCGTCTGGCGCCATCTCTTCGGGAATATTTGTTAACTCTCGGGCGTCGCCCTCTCCACGTTGCAAATATGCGCCGTAACGTCCAACGCGAATTTCAATTCCTTCACCTAGTGCCATCGTATTAACTTCACGTGCATCAATCGCTTCTAAGTCATCTGTAAGTGCTGCCAGTCCCGGCATACCATCATGTCCGAAAAAAAAGCGCTTTAACCATGAAACTCGATCTTCTTCGCCTAATGCAATTTTGTCGAGATCTTCTTCCATCGATGCTGTGAAATCGTAATCAACAAGTTTTCCAAAATGTTGTTCTAGCAATCCGGTAACTGAAAATGCTAGAAAAGATGGAACAAGTGCTCGGCCACGTTTTGCTACATAGCCACGATCTTGAATAGTTTGGATGGTACTTGCAAATGTAGATGGTCGACCAATACCTAACTCTTCTAGTTTCTTAACAAGAGATGGTTCGGTATAACGCGCAGGTGGTTTGGTTTCATGGCCAAGTGGTTCAAAGTAATCCACCTCAATTTTGTCCCCTACAGACATTGCGGGCAAACGTGTTTCAACTTCTTCCTCAGCATTTTTATCTTCAACAACATCTTCGTATGCCGCTAAATAACCAGGAAAAGTAATTACCGAACCAGTAGCTCTAAACGCTGCTACTTTCCCATCTTTTGTGGTTGTTTCAAAATCAACACGCATCTGCATCTTTTTGGCATCAGCCATTTGTGATGCGATTGTTCGTTTCCAAATTAAATCGTAAAGTGAAAACTCTTCCCGTGTTAACTCTTTGGCTAATTCACCTGGAGTGCGAAAAGTATCTCCTGCAGGACGAATTGCTTCGTGTGCTTCCTGTGCATTTTTACTCTTACCTGCATAAACTCGAACAGCATCTGATACATACTCGGCGCCATAAAGTGATTTAGCCGCAGCGCGTGTAGCCTCGATCGACGCAGGTGAAAGAGTGACTGAATCTGTTCGCATATACGTAATAAAACCATTTTCGTAAAGCCTCTGAGCAACGCGCATAGTTAGTTGCGCACCCCAACCCAAACGACTTCCAGCATCTTGCTGCATCGTAGAAGTTGTAAACGGCGCTTTAGGCTTTTCACTTCTTGGTGATTCCTCAGTGGATTTAACAACTAATTCACATCCACTCAAACTCTTTATTAATTCTTGAGCCTGCGCTTCTTGCAACCAAATTCCTTGAGATTTTTCTTTTAATTTTCCTTTTTCATCAAAATCAATTGCCAGTGCAAGTTTTGCGCCATCAATAGTTAGTAATCTGGCATCAAAACCCTTTGCGCAATGTGCCGTGATATCCCACCAGCCTGATGCTACGAAAGCCTGTCGTTCACGTTCGCGCTCTACAACTAAACGAGTCGCAACTGATTGCACTCGACCGGCTGATAAACGTGGCATTACTTTTTTCCATAGCACTGGCGACAATCGGTAGCCATAAAGTCGATCTAGGATTCGCCGAGTTTCTTGCGCATCTACAAGGTGTTGGTCCAAATCCCGAGTTTCTTTGGCTGCTTTAAGGATTGCATCTTTTGTGATCTCGTGAAAAACCATTCGACGTACAGGGACTTTTGGTTTCAACACTTCCAATAGGTGCCAAGCAATTGCTTCACCTTCACGGTCTTCATCTGTTGCTAGAAATAGTTGATCGCACTCTTTAAGACGTGCTTTTAATTCGGTAACTTTTTTCTTTTTGTCTGGATTAACAACATAAAGAGGCTCGAAGTCGTTTTCAATATCTACGCCTTCTTTTGCCCACTTGATCTTTTTATATTCAGCAGGAATGTCAGCGGCTCGTTGAGGCAGATCACGAATATGGCCAACGCTTGCTTCAACAACGTATTCGCTACCTAAGAAACTTCCGATTTTTTTTGCTTTGGCAGGAGATTCGACAATTACCAAAGTTTTCTTGGCACTCATCTAACCTCCTAACTTTTCTACTACAGCGCTTTTTAATTTGCTAAGCCGCTACCCCACAAG
>SYCR01000036.1:0-5148 GCA_005786885.1 Actinomycetota bacterium
CTGGCAACCATTTGCTAATTTCAATAAGGCAACAGGACAAGCGAAAGCGGGTGGCTATGTTGGGGATGGTGTAACCCTTTCCTACTTAGCTGCCAAAACTCTTGCAGATTTAATTTTAGAAAAAGATTCTGAAGTGACTAAATTACCCTTTGCAAACCACTCTGTTCCGCTTTGGGAACCTGAGCCATTGCGATGGGTGGGAGTAAACTCTGTAGTGAAATTAATAGGTTTAGCAGATCGTGAAGAAGCGTTTACAAACCGACCATCACTGATTGCGAAAGCTTTAACTCGAGTGACGGGAAATTAACTCTCCACAGTTGAAACTTTAAATTTATTACGGCTATTAACTTTTTCAGCAGCTGCTAATTGACCACAGGCGCCATCAATTTCCCGACCACGTGTGTCTCTCACTGTGACTGGAACCCCATAACTTTCTAATACTTCAACGAATTTCTTTTCATCCTCGGGTTTTGAAGCAGTCCATTTAGAGCCTGGGGTCGGATTTAAAGGAATTAGGTTTACGTGCGCGTTCCGACCTTTGAGCATCCGTCCAAGTAAATCTGCCCGCCAAGCATGATCATTGATCTCTTTAATTAATGCATACTCAATAGAATATCGTCGGCCGGTATGGGCTGCATATTTATCAGCAGCGACTAATACTTCTCTGACTTTCCAACGAGTGTTAATCGGTACTAGCGAATCTCGGAGTTCATCATCTGGCGTGTGTAATGAGACAGCCAAAGTTACCGGTATTTCTTCATCAATCAATTTTTCAATTCCGCTTACTAATCCAACGGTCGAAAGTGTCACTGAGCGCGCACTAATGCCAAATCCATCCGGCGTAGGGGCGGTGATGTTTCTAATTGTGCGGATAACGGCGTTGTAATTAGCCATTGGTTCGCCCATGCCCATAAAAACAATATTTGAGAGGCGCATTGGTTCGCCCATCTCCCCTGACTCCATGGCACGGGACGCGGCAAAAACTTGAGCAGTAATTTCAGCAGCGCTTAGATTGCGAGTTAAGCCAGCTTGCCCCGTAGCACAAAATGGGCAACCCATTCCACAACCGGCTTGGGATGAAATACACAAGGTGGCGCGATCTGGATAGCGCATCAAAACACTTTCCACCATTACGCCATCGTGCAACTTCCAAAGATCTTTGCGCGTACTTCCGCCATCACATGTAATTGAACGAACTGGAGTAAGCAAAGTTGGGAAAAGTGCAGATGCTAGTTTGTTTGCACTCTCACTTGATATGTCGCTCCACTCTGCTGGATTCTCACTGTGTCGACCAAAATAATGATTGGCTAATTGTTTTGCTCTAAATGATGGTTCACCTAATTCGGCAACTGTGATCGCCCGATTTTCTGGGGATAGATCTGCAAAATGTTTTGGCGGTTTCTTGGCAACCGGGGAAATATCTATAGGTTCCATCTTTGTTATCCGACCAAAGTTAAAATCGCCCAAATAATTGGAGCTGAGAGCAAAACCGAATCAAGACGATCAAGCATTCCACCATGGCCTGGCAAAATTACCCCCATATCCTTCAAATCTAAATCACGCTTAATTGCGCTTTCAATTAAATCTCCACAAGTTGCGGTAAAGACCGCAGCAAGACCAATCGCAGCACCTAAAAGCCAATGTTTTTCAAATAAAAGAGAGAGCATTAAGCCACCACCGAGAATTGAGAAGATTAGTGAGCCAATCAATCCTTCCCAGGTTTTCTTTGGACTAATAGCTGGCGCAAGTTTATGTTTACCAAGCAAAACTCCAAATATGTAACCAAACGTGTCGTTACACCCAACCACAACAACAAAAGTCATTACGCGAGCTAATCCATCATCTGGTTTTGCAAGAACAATCAAAAATCCGGCTAAAAACGGTAGGTAGATTGTTGCAAAAACAGTTGCAGTGGCATTTTTTACAAAATTATGATGCCCCTTAGGTAATCCAGAGATCAATAAAAATGGAATTGAAATTGCTGTTGCAACTGCTAATCCAGTCACATCTTTCACCCAAGCGCTTGTCATGATTGCTACGGCACAAAACGAAATTGTTGGTACAGAGATCTCGATATCGGCTCGATCTAACGCTTGCCCCAACTCCCAAACACCACGAATAATTGCAGCAATTGCAAGTGGCAGGAATAGAACTCTTTCAAAGGCAAGAGATGCGATCACAAGGCCAAGCAAAGTTAGCCCGACGGCTATGGAAGGGAATAACTTCCTTCCAGCCTTTTTGTTAATTGCTTCATTTAAAGCATGGAGATCCGACATTGATTGTTGGAACTCTCAGACCTCGAGAAGTTCGCTCTCCTTATGTTGTAACAACTCATCAATCTTGGCCACGTGAGCAGAAGTATGTTTCTCAAGATCCTTTTCTGCGCGAGCAACTTCGTCTTTCCCAACTTCTCCGCCTTTTTCCAATTTTTCTAGTGCTTCTTTTGAATGACGACGGATATTTCGCACTGAAACTCTTGACTCTTCCGCTTTGGTTCTGGCAACTTTGATGAACTCCTTGCGTCGCTCCTCAGTTAATTGTGGGAATCCGACTCGGATTACTGCTCCATCTGAGGCAGGATTTACGCCAAGGTCTGAATCGCGAATTGCTTTTTCAATTAAAGGCATCGCGCCCTTGTCGTAAGGGGCGACAACAGCCATCCGTGCTTCAGGAACTTGTACAGATGCTAATTGTGAAAGTGGTGTAAATGTTCCGTAATAATCGACCATAATTTTGGCAAACATGGATGGGTGCGCACGGCCGGTACGGATGGCACCGAAATCTTCTTTCGCAACATCTACAGCTTTGCTCATTTTTTCATCTGCTTCGCTGAGAATTTTATTTGCTAGATCTGACATTTATCCCATCCCCTTACGAGACTAATGTTCCGATAGATTCGCCACGTACAGCCCGACCGATATTTCCTTCTGTCATTAAATCAAAAACAATTATTGGAAGTTTGTTCTCACGACAAAGAGAGAACGCAGCCGCATCGGCTACTGCCAGAGATTTACTTAAAACTTCGTCAAATGAAATATTTGCGTATTTCTTGGCACTTGGATCTTTCTTAGGATCTGCTGAATAGACTCCATCAACTCCACTTTTCGCTAAAAGCAGTGCTTCGGCATTAATCTCAAGTGCACGTTGTGCTGCAACTGTATCTGTTGTGAAAAATGGCATTCCGGCACCTGCTCCAAAAATAACAACGCGACCTTTGTTTAGATGTCTGATTGCGCGAAGTGGGATGTATGGCTCGGCAACCTGTCCCATATGTATTGCAGTTTGCACGCGAGTTGCCACACCTTCTTTTTCTAGGAAGTCTTGTAGCGCTAAACAGTTCATAACTGTTCCGAGCATTCCCATGTAATCCGCGCGGGACCGATCCATTCCACGTTGTTGTAATTCGGCACCACGGAAATAATTTCCACCACCAACAACAATTGCAATCTCAACGCCAGATCTAGCAACATCGGCGATCTGCTTTGCGATTCCTTGAACAACATCAGGATCAACACCGATTCCGGCTCCCCCACCAAAGACCTCACCCGAGAGTTTTAGTAGGACTCTCGAGTAGGTCATGGTCAATATTCTCTTACTGTCCTACGCGAAAACGGAAGAAGGCGCTCACATTTGTGCCAGCTTCTTCTAGGACCTGAGCAACGCTCTTCTTTGAATCCTTCGCAAATGCTTGCTCGATCAAGGAAACTTCCTTGATAAAGCCAGTTACGCGACCTTCCACTACTTTGGCAAGTGAAGCTTCTGGCTTGCCTTCGTTGCGGGCGGTCTCTTCAGCAATGCGACGTTCGCTTTCAATTAAATCTGCAGGAACATCTTCACGCTTAACATAAGAAGGCGCAAAAGCTGCGATGTGCTGAGCAACATCTTTACCAATTGCATGCTCTTTTGTTAATTGCACGAGAACTCCAACTTGAGCTGGAAGATCTGGGCTAGTGCGGTGTAAGTAAACTGAAACGGGTCCACCTTCGAGCACACCAATACGACGCAAGACGATCTTCTCGCCCAAAGTTGCATTAGCTTCATCAATATGTGCCTGAACGGTTTTTCCGCCACCAAAGTCACTTGCAAGGAATGCTTCTAGCTCAGTGGTTGATGAAGCGCTCAACTTAGCCAAAATTTCATTTCCTAATTCTTGGAAACGTTCACCCTTTGCAACAAAATCGGTTTCGCAGTTCAACTCTAAGATCACGCCAGCATCACCTGAAACAGATGCGCTAACTAGACCATTTGAAGTTGTACGACCTTCGCGTTTGGTAACACCTTTTTGTCCTTTAACGCGGATGATCTCAACAGCTTTGTCGAAATCTCCACCAGACTCATCAAGTGCATTTTTACAATCCATCATTCCTGCAGCAGTTAGTTCGCGCAGGCGCTTTACATCAGATGCGGTATACGACATTTACTAAGCCTCCACGGTTGGTGCAACTTCAGCGGCTACAACTGATTCTGCAACTGCGGCTTCGAGTTCTGCAGTAGCTGAAGCGGCGAGCGCTTCTGCTTGAGCTGCAGCTGCTGCATCTTCTTTTGCTTTTGCAGCACCTGAACGTGCTTGCAAACCAGCGGCAATTGCATCTGCAATTACCCGAGTCAACAAAGCAACTGAACGAATAGCATCATCATTTCCTGGAATTCCATAATCAACTTCATCTGGATCGCAGTTTGTATCAAGGATTCCAATAACTGGGATTCCAAGTTTCTTTGCTTCTGCAACCGCTAAATGCTCTTTCTTGGTATCAACAACCCAGATAGCACTTGGAAGTTTGGTCATATTGCGAATTCCATCAAGATTTTTCTTCAATTTATCTTTTTCACGGCGTTGCATCAAAAGTTCTTTTTTGGTGCGACCTTGATCGGTGCTTCCCTCAAGTCCTTCGAGCTCTTTCAAACGTTGAATACGTTTTGCCACAGTATTGAAGTTGGTCAACATTCCACCAAGCCAACGCTCTGTTACTGATGGCATACCAACGCGGGCAGCTTGAGCCAAGATTGGCTCCTGTGCTTGCTTCTTTGTTCCGACAAAAAGTACGTGACCGCCACGGGTGACAGTCTCTTTTACGAACTCATAGGCTGAATCGATCATTCCAAGTGATTGTTGGATATCGATGATGTAGATGCCATTGCGTTCGGTGA
>SYCR01000004.1:0-3268 GCA_005786885.1 Actinomycetota bacterium
CTAAAAGCAATAATCTTCTAGGTTCACGTACTAATAAATTTCTTAAAGTTCCATTTGTATATTCGATTGCAGTTTGTGCTGCAAAGACACATAGTGCGATGACACCAAGTAACCCCGCTGAGTTTGCAAAACCAACATATAAACCATTTGGCAAAGCAAGAGTTTCGCGAGTGATGATCATTCCTTCACGGCCATTCCCACGCTCTGAATCTAAAAGTAAAAACAGCAACGATGAAATCAATCCCGTTAATCCGATGACGGCTGCCAAAGTGCCTAGAAATAAAGTTGGGCGGCGTAATTTGCGCCACTCTGATTTAAATATTTGAATCATTAATTATCACTTGTCAATTCAAAGAAAGTTTCTTCCAAGGTTGGACGTGCAGTTACAAGTGATGAAAGAATTATTCCAGATTCAAAAGCCGCTTTATTGAAATTTGAAGCAAATTCGGCATCAGCAATTACGTGAACACTCTCATTGACAATTTGGGCTTGGTGTCCCGAATTTTTTGCAATCTCAATCAGTCTTGCTAAATCGTGTAGATTGCTACTGCTTGCAATAACAGTAGATTGCTGAGCAGTTAATAATGCTTTGGTTTGGCCAAAAAATAAAACTTTTCCGTCGCGAAGCATCACTAAATTATCAGCAATTGCTTCAATTTCAGAAAGTAAGTGTGAGGAAACAAGAACTGTTAAACCATATCCAGCTAAATGCCCAAGCAATTCACGAACTTCTTGAATACCGGCAGGGTCTAATCCATTTGTTGGTTCATCAAGAATTAGTAACTCTGGAGATGGAAGCAACGCTGCGGCAATTCCTAATCTTTGCTTCATTCCAAGTGAGTAAGTTTTGAATTTTGAAGTTGCTCTATCCAGTAAACCTACTTGATCTAATAGTTGGTCTACTCGATCATGCGGAAAGTTTCCTAGGGTAGCCAAAACCTTTAGATTTTCTCTTCCAGATAGCGCTGGATAAAAAGCTGGGCCTTCGATTAGAGCCCCGACTTTTCCCAAAAACCTTTCAGGATGTGTGAGTGGTTCGCCTAAAACGATACCTGCTCCTGTTGTTGGTTTAACTAAACCCAAAAGCATTCTGATAGTTGTGGTTTTCCCAGCGCCATTTGGTCCAACAAAGCCACAGATCGTTCCACGCGGAACATCGAAAGAGATATGGTCAACCGCATTTCGCTCGCCATAACGTTTAGTTAAATCTGTTACGGAAATTGCCGCATTCTGAGAAGGTAACACCTTGTAAGAATTGCATACTTAATGAATAAATCCAAAAACCCGTCATTGACTCCGATTTTCTCGCAAATTTAAGCGTCTGGAACTATCACATTCACTTTTACCAACGCTCCAGCCGGCAGATTGGTTCCTGGCTTTGGGGACAAATCCCTAACAATCCGTGGAGATTTACCAGAGTTTGGTGATAGATCGATGATTTGAGCAACTAAATCAAGTGCCGCCAGTGCGCCGGTGACTTGCTCTGCAGTCAACCCAGTTAGATCTGGAACTTTCCGCGCATATTTTGCTGGATTGAGCACCATAGAGAGCGTTTGTGGCAATGGGATTGCTCTGATGCTGCCATCAGAATTTTTCAATAGCCACTCAGGTGGTACGCAATCATTTGGAATGCATGGCCTATGCATCCAGGCTCGAATATTTCCCCCTCCTTTAGTTGTTCGTGGAGAGATTAAATAAATTCCATCCCCAGTAAATTTTTCACTACTCGTGGTTGGATTTTGTAAAATAGGTGATTTCAAGCCAAATGAAATTTCACTACTTGCTAGTGGGTAATTTGCGATAGCTTCGCCAAGATACACAGTGAGTACCTGCCCCGCACCAATTTTACTTCCAGAAGCAAAAGCATATTTTTCATCTCTTAATTGAAGCGAACTGTCACGGATACTCCATTTTGAAATGTCAATCTCTTTTTCTGATTTGTTGTGCAAAAGAACATACTCGCCAAAAGCATTTTCGTTATTTAGCGGGGAATCACTATTTACCCACAAATCAATTGAGTCCAAAGGGGTTAAATCATTGGGACAAAGAGTTTTAGACCATAATCCAATTTTTTCTTCAGCCGCTTTATTTAGCAATGTTAAATACTCTAAATTGTGAAAATACTCATTTGTGGAGTTCGGAAACCAAAGTGATAGACCCGCAGACAACAATTTTGCTTGCACATCAATTGTGAATTGCCCTTCACTATCTTTTGCATAGATTGTTCTAAATGGTCGGGCAACTTCTTGATAGTTGTTAGATGAGGCATAATTAGTGGCCCGCAGCTGCACTTCACTTCCGATTGGCAACATTTTTTTCATAAAGTTTGTTGCTTCATCCGCTCCACATTGTGACAAGTGGTCAGGTTTTGCTGTTTCAGTTGCTTGAATTCCTATCTGACGGACTTCTAACACCCCACGACAGGTTTTGACTTCGACTGTATCTCCATCAGTTACCGCTTGAACAGTTCCAGTCTCCCAAATACTTTCACCTCCAAATTCAATACCTGGCGGGCATTCAACTGGCGGATTTAAAGTAGGTCTGCTGTTAGCAGTCTCCTTTATTAAGATCACGGAATCATCTATGGCTTTATGTAAGGCGAGAAGTTGGTTCATTAATTTGGATATTTCCCCAGATATTTGGGTAAGTACTGAAACTTTGCGCTGTAATCGAGAACGCGTTGAATTCAAATAGATGTTTTGCTCTGCCAAAGTGTCTCCTGGCGGATCTGCTTTGACCTGTAAGAAATCTTCGTATGCCGGAATACTTTCTTCTATAGCAAGTTTCAAGGCGCCTATTTGTTGATCAATTTTAGCTTTTAAAGTAGTTCTTACCTCCGCTGAAGATGGCAAAGTTGCGACTACTTCTGCAGCATTGGAATGCCAAGGAAGGTTTACTGTTGCCAGGCACGCACTCAAAACAAAAACTATAAGTGATCTTTTTTTCATGAGAGTGTTAGTGCCACTGCAGCGGCTAAAGCTAGAACGACTCCGGTAATTTGAATCTTGTGCAATCTTTCATGCAAAATAAATCTTGCAAGTAGCGCAGTTGTTGCTGGGTATAAAGATCCGAGTACAGCAACTATGGCCAGCATTCCATTTTGTGTGGCAATTTGAAATATTCCATTTGCACCTGCATCAAGTACGCCTGAAATGATGACAAGTAACCAAGGATAACTACTGCGCTCAAACTTGCGCACAGTTGCTAATACGACGCCAAGTACCAGAATTGCTGAAAACCAGCGCGCAATTGTTGCAGTCCAAATTCC
>SYCR01000005.1:0-9770 GCA_005786885.1 Actinomycetota bacterium
CTCGGTGGGGCCGGCGCCCAAAGAGGCGGCGGCGTAAGTGGAATTCCAGCGCACAATGCGGCGATGGCCCTACTTTCGAAGAGTTAATCTCCTCAGATAGGCTCACCCAATGAGCAAATATCACCCAGAGACAGAGGCCATCATGGGTGGCCGACCAGATCGCGCTCCAGGTGAGGCGGTAAACGGTGGCATACAGCTCTCCTCAACCTTTTATGTCGGCGGTGAAAACAATTACGGGCGATACAACAATGAAACTTGGCAGGATCTAGAGAGTGTTCTCGGAAAATTAGAAAACGGGCAGGCGCTTATTTACGCCTCTGGGTTAGCAGCAGTCACGGCAGTTTTAGATTTGATTCCTGGCGGCGGCAAATTTGTGATCCCAACTGCTTCCTATCTGGGAACAGGCGCTTTGATTGCAGAGTTAGAAAAAAAAGGTCGAATTAAACCAATCTGGGTCGATATAACGAAAACTGAAGAAGTTATCGCCGCACTTGAAGGCGCCCAAATGCTTTACTTCGAATCACCAACAAATCCATTACTTGACGTGGCAGAAGTTCAAAAATTTATTGACGCAGCACACGCACGCAAAATTCTGGTTGCAGTCGACAACACTTTTGCAACTCCGCTAAATCAGAAACCTTTAGATATGGGTGCAGATGTCGTTATACATTCACTAACAAAAGCGCTATCTGGACATAGTGATATTTTGCTTGGTACAGCAATCACAAAATCTGCTGACCTTTATGAAAAGTTGTTAGTACATCGCAAATTTCATGGATCGATTGCTGGCCCATTTGAAGCGTGGCTGGCACTACGTGGTGTGCGCACTTTTCCGATGCGGATGCATCAATCAAGTGAAAGCGCAGCTATTTTGGTCGATCGATTAAAGAAAGATCCAGCTATCTCCCGGGTTCGTTATCCAGGTTTTGGTTTCATGATTTCAATTGAATTTCATGGAGGCGCAGTCGCTGCTGATAAAGCGTTAGCGGCTGCGAAAATTTGGAGTAACGCGACAAGTCTTGGTGGAGTTGAATCCCTTTGGGAGAGACGCCGGTTGCATCCAGAAGAGCCAGAAACCGTTCCCGAAAGTTTGATTCGTATGTCTGTTGGTTGTGAACATGTTGAAGATTTATGGAGTGATTTAGCACAAGCCTTACTTAGTTCTGCAAAATAGTTAAAACAAACACGAGAGAGGAATAAAGATGAGCGAGCAACCATTTCGTTGGGGAATTTTAAGTACCGGAGGTATAGCTCAACAATTCACCAGAGATGTTCAGCGGTTAGCAGATCACAGAGTTGTTGCTGTAGGTTCACGAACTCAAGTCAAAGCCGATGAGTTTGGCGACATGTTTCATGTTCCAAACCGTCACGCGACTTACGAATCTTTAGTAAATGACCCATCTGTTGATGGAATCTACGTTGCTACTCATCACCCTATGCATAAGCGGGACACAATTTTGGCCCTTAATGCCGGCAAACCAGTTCTTTGTGAAAAGCCATTTGCAATGAGCGCCGCCGAAACACAAGAGATGATTAGTGTTGCTCGGTCAAAGAATTTATTGTTGATGGAAGCGATGTGGGCACGGTTTTTGCCACACATGATTCAAGTCCGCGAAGTTATTAAAAGTGGAGTGCTTGGTGAAATCATCAGCGTTCGTGCAGATCACGGGCAATGGTTCCCAGCAAATCCAGAGTTCCGTTTGTATAAACCAGAACTTGGCGGCGGCGCGCTATTTGATCTTGGAATTTATCCGGTCTCATTTTCTTCTATGGTTCTTGGTACTCCAAGTCGAATCACAGCACGCAGTACAAAAGCTTTCACAGGTGTAGATGGACAAACTTCGATTTTGATGGAGTTTGCGTCTGGTGCGCAAGCCTTGTTAAACACCACCAACCTTGCAGCCACACCAAACCGTGCACTCATTGTTGGAACTGAAGCGCGTATTGAAATTGATCGCACCTTCTATGCGCCAAGCACATTCCGAGTTATCAATAATAAGGATCAAATCATTGGTGGCTCAGACAAGAAGTATGTGGGTCATGGGTTGCGCGAACAGGCAATTGAGTTCGCACGTTGTGCTCGCGCTGGATTAACTGAATCACCAATTCTTCCATTGGATGAGATTCTCTCAATTATGGAAACTATGACTGAGATTGCTAAGCAGATTGGATTAACTTATCCAAAATTTGCTGAGTAATTAATTTAGAGGTGCTTCATAATGAAGCACTTTGCCGGGATTAAGAATTTGGTGGGGATCAAGGGTGCGCTTAATCGCATGCATGATTCCCACCGCTTCTTTTCCAGTCTCTGCAATTAATGCGTCGATTTTCCCAGAACCAATTCCGTGCTCACCAGTGCAAGTTCCACCCATCTCAATAATTTTCATAGTCAATTTATGAGTTAACTCGCGCACTTCAGCTAGTTCTTCGGGTTTTTCTGGATCGGTGATGATTAAAGAGTGGAAATTACCATCGGCCACGTGTCCCAACACTGAGTAAGGGAAACGATCAGCACGCAAAATTTCATCTGCAGCCGATACTGCTTCAGCTAATTTAGATAACGGAACTGCCATATCAGTACTTACTCCACGTTTTCCAGGATTTGCTGCGATTCCAGCCCAATATGCGTTGTGACGGGCTTGCCATAATTTTCTACGTGCACCTTCATCCGTAGTCCATTCAAATTCAGATGCACCAAATTCAGTAACAATTTCTTTTACTGATGCAGCATCCTCGGCAACGCCTTGTGGACTTCCATGAAATTCAAAAAATAAAGTAGGAGTCTCAGTCAGAGTTAAGTTGTCATGCGCATTCACATTTCGAATACATTTTTCATCAAGAAACTCACAACGAGCGATTGCAATTCCAGAGCGAACAACTGCGATAGCTGCCTCAACTCCTTCAGATAAGGTTTTAAAGCGAACGACTGCTGCAGCCATTTTTTCTGGTATGCCATTCAACTTTAGAGTTAGTTCTGTGATGATGGCAAGAGTTCCTTCTGATCCAACAATTAAACGAGTTAAGTCATAGCCAGCGGAAAGTTTTCTTGTCTCACGACCAGTTTTGATAATTGTTCCATCAGCCATAACTGCTGTCATGGCCATAACATTCTCACGCATCGATCCGTAGCGAACAGTTGTTGTTCCTGCTGCTCCAGTTGCGGCCATTCCACCAAGAGTTGCATCGGCGCCAGGATCTACTGAAAAAAAAAGTCCATGCACTGCTAATTTCTCATTAAGTGCAACGCGATGTACGCCAGCTTCTACTCGGACCAATAAGTCATCTGGGCGAATTTCAATAATTTTATTCATCGGAGTTAAATCAAGACTGACACCACCATGGAGTGGAAGCACATGCCCTTCAAGTGATGAACCAGCCCCAAATGCAACAACTGGGATTCGTTGTTCGTTGCAGTATTTCAAAACTCTAGAAACTTCCTCAGTCGTGCTTGCCATAACCACAGCAGAAGGACGTACAGGAGGGAAAGCGGATTCGTCGCGACCATGTTGATTTAGTACAGATTCATTAGTGCTGACTTGACCTGCGACAAGGGTTTGTAAGTGGGAAAGTTGATTGGGGGTCAGATCAACTCGGTGCTTATCTATCGTATTCATTGTTCCCATGGGGGCAAGCCTACGCGTTTTGAATCGTTATCCCTAAGCATGGAACTTAATCACGAGTAAGATTTCAGGTAGTTCCACATATCTACTAGGGAGTTCGGATGTCTGAGGATTTATATATCGCCGGGAGTTGCAATATCGGCACGCGGGAAATCATGCGCCGGAGAATAGTGGCTCTATCTGGACTCTTATTTGCCGTCATTACCGCTTCTGCCGTGCTGGCAGAGGGTGCAAATAAATCAACTCGGTGGGCAGTTTTTGTTCCACTTCTAGTTGCTTCAATCGGTTGGATTCAATCACGACGTAAATTCTGTTTGGCATACGGATTGGCTGGCACTTTCAACTTTGGGCGAATGGGTGACATTAAGCGAGTAATTGATCCGATATCGCGAAATGCTGATCGCAAAACGGCATTAACCATCTTGCTTCAATCCATATCCCTTGCCTTTGCCATCACGCTAGTTTTTTACTTTTTGCCTGTGTAGCCAAAATAACTAGCAAAACTGTTGACATATTTAATAGGTATCGGCACCGTATCCCTATGAATGGTCAGACCAGTCCTTTAAAAGTACGCGATCACGCCCTAACTCCACCAAGTGGAAATGATTTAGAGATCGAACTCGAGGAGTTAATTTTCTCAGAGTGGGCAAACCCTGGAGATCGCTTACCTTCCGAGCGCGCGCTCGCCGATCATTTTCGGGTTAGTCGCCCATTACTTCGTGAAACGTTGCGAGCACTTGAAGGTCGCGGCTTGATTCGAATTGAAGCGGGACGTGGAACTTTTATTGAGGACTTAACTCAAGCCGATCCCACCAGAATTTTGTCTGCTGCACGACAAGGTGCGATCACGCCAGCGCATTTAATTCAAGCACGTTTAATGATCGAATGTTCAGCAGCAGCACAAGCCGCACAGTTTCGCTCAATTGCAGATCTAGATGCACTAAAACTTTCACTATTTGAAATGCACAACAGCAGAGATGCCCAGATTCATGCCAATGCAGATATGGATTTCCATCTTCGCATCGTTACTGCATCGCAAAATCCAGTAACGCAATTGATGTACGGATCAATTAAGAATTTAGTATTTGGATCTATCACTAGAAGCGCAACTGATAACACGGTAACAAAATATGGTCTTCCGCTTCACGATGATGTTTATCAAGCAATAGCAGATAAAGATGCACTTGCGGCAGAACAAGTAATGCGAAAAATAATTTTGGTTTGCCAGGAACATTACGGTGATGATTTAAATTTGCCACTTTCAACAGTATTAAATCGCAGAGCGCAAAGTAATCCTGAACATAAGGCACTACTAATGGCTGCGAGTAAAGTGGTTCGGCAGCCTTTGCAAAATTCATCACGTAAATCAAGTAAAAATCGTGGGATTACTAGATCTGGCGGCGTGAGGCATACATAGGACACTTTTAGTGATCCTATAGGAAAAGCTGATTTGGAGATCTCAATTACATAACGATTGTCGAATATAGGATCTTTTCTGGTCATTAAGCGGATATCGCGTTGCAAAACCCTCTTGCATTTACCAAGATGAGACCCCAAACAGAGGTGAAGCAGTTCATCTCAGATGGACTCTAAAGGGGGCCCGTAGTGTCAAAGCTTATTTCGACTCGCAAGGCTGCTGCAGTAGTTGCATCATTAGCACTCGCTTTTGGTGGAATTTCTGCTGCTACCAGCTCTGCAAAAACAGTTGCTAAGGATTGGTCATGTAAGCCAACCAAGGCAAAGCCAGTAACAGTTCGTATGATCGAGTACTTTGCAGGACCTGCACGTACTCCACTTCTAAACTCTTTCGCTCGTGCATACGAAGCGAAGAACCCAGGAGTGAAGATTGACCTTATCTCTCCATCACAAGCTGATTCACCTGCAAAGATCACTCAGCTGATTCAAGCAAACAATGTAGATATTGTTGAACCAGCTGGTTCTATCTACAGCCAGGCAGTAGTTGCTGGACAGCTTGCAGATATTGCTAAGCAATTCAAAGCAACCAAAGCTTGGAAATATTTAACTCCGTACACAAAGGAAATGGCAGAACAAACAACTAAGGGCAAAATTTACGGAATCGGCAATGGTTATTACACCAAGGCTTCATTCGTACGCGCCGATCGTTTCAAAGCTGCCGGAATTGCAATTCCAAAGACTTGGGATGAGATTTATGCTGCCAAGTCAATGCAAAAAGATAATCAATATGTTTACGCGATGCGTGGAGCAAGAGCTGCTCACTCACAAGCACTTTTTGCTATTCATGCATATTTAGCGCCAAACCTAAATGCAACTGGTCTACAGACCAAAGATGGCAAGTCAATCTTCGCAACTGCTGAAGCAAAAACTGCTTTAGACTTACTTCTTAAAATCTGGAAAGAAGCAGCACCTGCTGCATCCATTTCATGGGGTTACCCTGAAATGGTTAAAGGCTTCCACACCGGAGTTGCAAACTACCTAATCCAGGACAACGAAGTTATTCAGATCGTCGAAGAAAACTTTGAGCCTTATTCAAAAGGTAACTGGGTCATGACTCAAATTCCTAAAGGCCCAACCGGTTACTCTGCACAGTTCATTGGTGCTGGTGGACTTTGGTCCATCACCCAATCTTCAAAGTGCAAGAACGTAGCCCTTGGCTTCCTTGATTACATCACCCAAGATCCACAACACGCATTGTTTGCTCGGGCTTACGGTGTTGGTCCGGTAACAACCACTGCTGCGAAGGATCCATTCTTCAAGGAAGGCGCTTGGGCGATTTATTCCAAGATCAACGCTGATCCTAAGGAATTAAAGTACAGTGGAGTTCGTGGTCCTAAGTTGACTGAATGCTTTGGAAAAGCCTATGCAACCTTGGATACAGATATGGCGAAGCTTTTCACTGGTGACAAAACCACAGCTCAGGTCCTAAAAGAGTGGACAGATCTGTTGGGCGCACCTGGTTGCATCGATTAATTTCGAAGCAATAGCATAAAAGTTATAACTGCAACTTACTTTAAGTAGCAGAGATTCCGGGAGTGGCTGGTTATGAAAGTAACCAGCCACTACCCCTCATATTAAGAAAATTTTTTTAACTTAATTTTTAAAGGGGTATTGGGTTTAATGAACGCAACTTTTCAGGGAACAACCCGTAAGCGCCCGGCTAGTACCAGACGTATGCTCAAAGCGCTGGCCTTTTTAACTCCAGCGGCACTTATGATCTTAATCTTTGTTTTTTACCCTGTGCTTAGAACTGTTCAACTAGGTTTTCAAAATTTTAATCTTTTTGATCAACAAAATATTGGTTACAACGGTTTAGCAAATTTTAGAAATTTAATTGATGATCCGAACTTTACTCGTGTATTAAAAAATACTTTTATCTGGGTCTCTGTTTCTCTATTTTTTCAATTTACAATTGGTTTTGGTCTTGCATTATTAATGAAAAAGAAATTTAAATTTATTGGGCTTTACCAAGGTTTAATCTTCATCCCGTGGGCCTTATCTGGATTTTTAATGGGATTGGTTTGGAAATGGATTTTTGATGAAAGTTTCGGTGTGCTCAATGATGCATTACTAAAACTTGGCATAATTGAAGAACGAATTCCATGGCTCTCAAATGGAAATTGGGGAATGGCTGCGGTAATAATTGCAAATATTTGGTACGGCGTTACTTTTTTTGTCATCATGATTTTAGCCGCACTACAAGGTGTCCCCACAGAGATGCTCGAAGCGGCTGAGCTTGATGGGGCGAATCGTTTTCAAACTCTATTTCAAGTGATAATTCCTTATATTCGTGCCACTTTAATTTTAATAGTGCTGTTACGAGTTATGTGGATTACCAATTTTCCAGATCTAATTTTTGGTATGACTTCAGGCGGTCCAGCTGGACGGACACATATTATCTCTTCATGGCTAATTGAAAAATTAACCTTCGATGCAGATTGGGGCGCTGCTTCGGCGCTTGGGTTGATAACTATGTTAATACTATTTGTCTTCACTATTTTTTACCTAATGGCCACGCGGCTCGAAAAAGACTCGGGGGTCTAATAATGTTAACTGCACTTGGTAAAGGTGGAAAATTCTCTGTTCTTACGCTTTGGCTTTTGTTTACTCTATTTCCAATTTACTGGATGGGATTAACATCCATTAAGCCAAAACGTGAAGTTAATGATCTGTATTATATCCCTAATTCGGGTTCTACTTTAGAGAGTTATCGCACCTTATTTAGAGATTACGCATTTGGAATATTCTTAAGAAACAGTTTGATAGTTTCATTAGTTGCTTCCTTCATCGTAATTTGTCTTGGAATACTTGGTGCCTATGCGCTGGCACGTTACGAGTTCAACGGGAAGTCCCAAATTATGTTGGCATTCTTAGCCACGCAGATGATCCCTGGGCTTATTGCTCTCGCACCGTTGTACCTTTTGATGCAAAAGCTGAGTTTACTTAACTCATTAATGGGATTAATTGTCTGTTACGTCGGAGGCATGGTTCCATTCTCCACGATGATGTTGCGTGGTTTTATTCAGCGAATTCCACCAGAACTTGATGAAGCTGCGTTAATTGATGGCTGCAATAGATTTACGGCGCTATTTCGCGTAGTTGCCCCAGTTGCCTTACCTGGGATTGCGGCAACTTTCATCTTCTCATTTGTGCAATGCTGGAATGAATTATTCTTGGCGATGATTTTGATTGACTCTGAAGGTAACAAGACCTTCCCAGTCGCAATGCGTTCATTTATCGGAGGATATTGGATCGAGTGGGGCGGTTTATCTGCAGCAGTAATGGTTGGAATTATCCCAACAGTAATTATCTTTGGATTAATGTCGAAGTTTATGATCTCTGGTCTGTCGGCTGGAATTGTTAAAGGCTAATGACAACTTTTGATTTGGTCGAGGCAAAATCCGAATGGAGCCTTGACCCAGAAGTTCATCATTTGAACCATGGAAGTTACGGCGCTTTGCCACGCGTTGTTTATGCAGAACAAAAAAAATGGCAAGAAGAAGTACATAAAAATCCAGTTGGTTTCTATGCCCGACTTTCTCGCCCAGCTGTTGCCGATGCACGCGCCAAGATTGCAAAATTCTTAGGTCAAAAAGCAGATCAAATTGCATTGGTACGAAACACGACCGAAGCGGCAACAACCACCATGCGCGGCTTTCCTTTTAAGTCTGGTGATGAAGTAATTATTTTGGATCATGAGTATGGCGCGATTACTTACGCTGTTAAACGTGGTTTAGAGCCTGCTGGTGGCAAAGTAGTAGAAGTAGTTGTGCCACGTTTAGCTGCCGATGAAGATGTGGTGAAACTTATAGAGGCTGCAATCACTGACAAAACAGTGATGCTGGTAGTCGATCATGTAACTTCGGCAACAGCACGAACTTTTCCGATTTTTGAGCTAAGTGCATTATGTAAAAAGCATGGAATTGCATTTACAGTTGATGCATCTCATGCTCCTGGGAATTTTGATACTGATTTAGATGCACTTGATGCAGATTTTTGGTTTGGAAACTTACACAAATGGGTAAGTGCACCCCAAGGTGCTGGCGTTTTTCGTATTGCTCCACGTTGGCAAGGAAAAGTTCAATCACTAGTCGTTTCTTGGAATGAATTTGAGCCTTATCCATTGCAATTCGACATGCTTGGAACCGTAGATCTTTCGGCTTGGCTTGCCGCCCCACGCGCAATTGAATTTTATGAAGCATTTGGCTGGGAGAGAGTGCGTAAATCTCACCAACAACGGATGCGTTATGGACGTGATTTAGTTATGGCTGAGTTGGGTGTTGGAGTTGATGAGTTGCGTGAAGAGAATTTACCAATGGGTGTAGTTCCAATTCACAATATGAAAGGTGGAGTTGAAGGTTGTGCAGCGCTAGGTCGCAAACTAGCAACAGAGTACAAAATTGAAGTTCCAATAACGATCTTTAGTGACAAATACTTTTTCCGCATCTCCGGCCATCTCTACAATACGCCCGCTGATTATGAGGCTTTAGTAATGGCTGTTCGAAAAGAGTTGAAGTAGCAGCTAATGGTTCTTTCTGAAAAAGATCTCTCGGTTCTAGAGCGCATTCAAGAGCGCATTCTTTGGCTTGCTGTGCGAATGGTTGATCATGCAAATCGCGAGCGTGCTAATGCTGACGGAATTAAAGTTGGTGGACACCAAGCATCTAGTGCTTC
>SYCR01000037.1:0-3961 GCA_005786885.1 Actinomycetota bacterium
CCAACACAATTTTCGGACGATTTCAGGTGGTGCCATATTTTCCACCGGAAGAGAGTTGGCTTCGGCCACCTCTTTCAATCTGGCTTTGGCATGTGTCAACCGGGCATAAGCCAAAGGTTCGCGCTCGCGCCAAACTCGCATTTGAGTTGGGGGAGCATCACTGGTTGGGCCTTTTGTTTTGAACTCCGGATTAGTGCTTGCAATTGCAATTGCATCCCACCATTTTTTTAACAATTCAGGTGGTTGGCGAGTGAAAGGTGAAATTCCTTTTAACTCATTAATATTTTTTGGAACAGTCGCGGCAGCGGCAACAATTGCATGCTCACTTAATATCCGGCCGCCAGCAATATCTTTTTCCCTACCAATCTCATCACGTACTCGCCAAAGTTCTCGAACGATTGCAAGTTGATCTGGACGTTTAACTTTATGTATCCCGGATGTTTTCTTCCATCGATCAGTTTTTGGTTGAGGAGTGGGGGATGCCAATATTGCAGCGAATTCTTCAGTAACCCAATCCAATTTATTGCCCTCAATTAATTTTGCTTCGACTGCATCTCTTAAATCAAGCAGTACATCAACATCAAGAGCGGCATAAATTAACCAATCTTGATGTAAAGGCCGGATTGACCAATCAACTGCTGAATGTTCTTTTGCTAAACGAAAGCCCAACAACTCCTCAGTTAATGGACCCAGACCGACTTTAGCAAGTCCGGCGATACGGGCACCAAGTTCGGTGTCAAATAATAAAGTTGGATTTAAGCCAATCTCGCGCATGCACGGAAGGTCTTGGGTACTTGCGTGAATAATAGTTTGACAGCTCTGCAAGATTTCATTTAATTGCGCAAAATCTTCAACTTTAAAAGGAATCGGATCGATCAGGTGCAATCCGCCACCTTTGCGATGAATCTGAATTAAATATGCACGTTGCGAATACTTATATCCTGAAGCCCGTTCGGCATCAATCGCTATTGGCCCAGTACCTTTTGCTAATTGGTTGCAGGCATTTTCTAAACCAGGAAAATCAGTAATTAACTCGGGCATTCCTGCAACGGGTCTATCGCGAAGTGATAACTCAACTACCTCTGATTCCGCAACAGACTCTTCAGGAACGATTTCGGGCAATTGATGCGACTCCATCAGCCAATGTTATCGGTGCTAAGCCGGCGCATTGCGCTAGTAATTCGCACCATGCAGCAAAATGAGCCGAAATTTCACTTGGGTCTTTTGCTGAAATGATTGCTGTCCAAGATGCGCGAATCTCAATCTCGGAGTCACTGCCTCGTTCTTCTAACTGGCCAAATGATGCGCTAGTTGCTTGCGTGACAGTTCCACTTGTTGCAGTTACTTCCAAACCATTTAGTGCATCTTCAAACCAAGACCAACCAACTTCAGGAAGAAGTGGATCAACACCCATCTGTAATTCCATTTGGGCTCTAATAAAAGTTACACATCTAAAGTTTCCATCCCATGTGTCATGACCTTCGGGTTCATAAAGTAAAACAAATCTTCCAGATGCTAATTCTTCATCTTCGACCATGCATGCAGCAGATAAGGCCAATGCATGAGTAGCCAACTTTGCAGGTGCTGGAGTTTCTTCTATTTCAATTTCAGTGCGAGGAGTGAAATTTCTTAACGCCGAGGCCGCTGCTGGAAAATCATTGCTTCCAACTGCATTAACCATTCACTAAGAGTAAAGATTACTGCTTAAAAATTCGGGTAGGCGCGCCTTACTACTGCTTTTGATAGTGATCTAGCACAGCAGAACTGCTTGCCAGTACCATTCTTTTGGTTAGATCCACATTAAAAAAATCACTATCTCCATCTAATGTAGATCGTGATAGAAAGAGTTGATCCAGAAGGTTCATTTGAATCAGCGTGCTGATTAAAGTTGGACCACCTTCACACAAGATTTTGGGTTCACCACCAAAAGTGTTTCGCAATTTTGAAACAACATCGTCAATTTCTCCGCTCACTATTCGCGCCACCGGGTTTGATTTAATTGCGAGCAAATCACGCCTCGCATAAATTGCCAGCGGAACCGAACTCTGGCGATAAGGCTCTGCCATAAAAGTTTTGCCACCGACCAAGATCAAATCTGCTTGCGAGCGCAAGGATCTAAAGAATTCTCGATCTGCTGGTGCCCCTGCCCGCAATGGATGAGAGCGACCGGCAGTTGTTGTTGCGCGGTTTGCCCCAATCAGGAGGCAGCCATTTACTCCGGGGATTAATTTGGCGCTCATGGCGGCAAATCTAACTTGCTCGAAGTGGGGGCCAAGCCCGACTCAGCCACACCGCTCTCACCAGCGCAAACGCATTTTGGGTTTGAGCCGGCCCCGTCGAGTGGGCTAACCTAGCCAACATGGTTAACCGGATAGGTCTCTATTTGGCCGGTGCCTGCATCTTGCTCGGGACCTTGAGCGTTCCAGCCAATGCCGCCCCTTCCTCACGGCTTTTGCAGATCCAGGCCAAGGTGGACTACCTGCGGGAGGCTGCAGCCTCTGCGGCTGAAGGAGCACAGGAAGCTAAATTTCAATTGTCGCGATTAAATCGAGAGTTAGATGGAGTTCAAAAAAAGGCAGCAACGCAAAAACGCGAACTTAACACTATTCAAAAAAGCTTAGGTGCGATTGCGGTTGATCAATACATTAACGGGGGATACAGCGCCTCACTTCAATTACTTTTTGCTGCTGATCCAAAAGCATATTTAGCATCGGCTGGAGATTTGGATTCATTAACTCGGCGAAAAACTGTTGAACTTCGCAAATTCTCGGCAGCATCGCAAAAATTACAACAGACCACTTTGGTCGTTACCGACAGAGTGAAATTAGTCCGTGCTGCTCAAGCAAAATTTGTTCGTCAAGCACAAGCGGCACAAAAAAACTTGGCTGAAGCTGAAAAGATTCTCAAATCACTAAAGGCCTCAGAACGCAAAGCAGTTCTAGCAGCACAAAAACGTGCCGAAGCCAAGGATTATGCGAAGTCAAAGAGTGCGGCAAAATCTTATAAAGGGGTTAGTGGGCGAGCGGGTAAAGCAATCAAATATGCACTTGCCCAAATTGGTGATCGATATGTTTTTGGAGCAGCAGGATTACGTACTTGGGATTGCTCTGGACTAACTATGCGCGCTTTTGCTTCTGCCGGAGTTTCAATACCTCATTCTTCAAGAGCTCAATTTAGATATGGTCGAAAAGTCTCGCGCTCTCAACTACAACCAGGAGATTTAGTATTTTTCAAGAGTCCAATTAGTCACGTCGGCATATATTTAGGTGGCGGAAAAATGGTTCACGCGCCGCGTCCGGGTCAAGCTGTGAAAATTGCAACAATTAATCAAATGAGATTCGCAGGAGCGGTTCGGCTATAACGTGATCACCACCCTTGTTGTGACAAATGATTTTGGACCACGCTCGGGTGGAATTGAAACATTTATTCATGGGTTACTTGTTCAATCAAGCAAAAATCAACAGAGGAATTTTGTAGTTTTAACCTCTCGGCAAGACCCTCAAGATCAAGTAATTGCCTTTGATCAAAAAATGTGGGAAGAAAATCGAATTAAAGTAATTCGTGATACCGCCAAAGTTTTACTGCCAACTCGTCGATTAGCAAAAGCGGCCACCGATTTATTTGTAGCCCATAAATGTCAGAATGTGATTTTCGGAGCTAGTGCACCATTGGGCCTACTGGCAAAATCTCTACGCAAAGCTGGCGCCAAACATATTGTGGCGTTAACGCATGGTCATGAAGTTTGGTGGGCGCGAATGCCTTTGTTTTCAGCCGCTTTGCGCCGAATCGGAGCGCAAGCCGACCAGATGACTTATCTCGGAGAGTTCACGCGAGGAGCGGTAGCAAATGTATTACTACGCGAAGATCACAGCAAACTAGTACATCTTCCACCTGGTGTTGATTTAACTCGCTTTACTCCTGGAATTAAATCTGTGGAGTTGCAGAAAAAATGGGGGATAGA
>SYCR01000038.1:0-8243 GCA_005786885.1 Actinomycetota bacterium
AAAAAAGCAGTTGTTTGTTCATAGTTCCATACATGCGAGCAATTACCAAAACAAGATCCAGCGTTATAACCTATTCCTTCCCAACCAAAATATTTACCGTCACTAGATTGAAAAATTGTTTGGGTTTTTAAAGTTGATAAATTGCTAAGCGCAGAATCGAGAAGTGATTCAGGAAAATTTGTGTTTAGAATTTCTTTAACAAATCTTAATGATCGATTCTCAAGTTCCTCTATCCTAGGAATAAATTTTTTGAAAACATCAATTGAATCACTAAATTTTGTTGTGTAATAATTTCCAATTATCAGGTCAGTATATTTCCCAATATTAGTACCTGGACGACTACTGCCATCTTCACCTTCTATGGACCACCCTCTTCGGTTTGGAAAATACCAAGAAATCAAAAATGTAAATTCTTCAGCTTCACCTGATTGAATAATTCGCTTATCGCATAATGAGCCAACAGGTTCTACACTCACGGATTCTCGTTGATCAAAGTTTCCATCTTCGATAAAATCGTCCCACATGTCTAATAATGAATCTCGCCACGATAAATCTGCCCAAGAAGTTCGATATGTACAATTTTTAGGTTTCAGAAGTGCTATAGAAAAATTTCCATAGTTTTCATCGCTTAAATTTTGCATTTCTGATGAGTACTGGATCGCAGAAAAGTCACTGTTTTCAATGTATTTATTATGATTAACAAATGAAAGGTCTTGATTGTTTAAGGGTCGAATAAAATTAGAAATATTACTTGCTATCGAGACAGTTGCATCTTCATTTGAAGAATTTTTGACAACAAAACGAAGCACCATTACTGGAAAACTACTGGCATCTGAGTCTGAGGGTATAAGTGGATTGAAGGATTGAATTGTGACTTTGATCGGGCAATTTATGTCTTCTAATTCAACTTGTCCAAATGGGTACGCACCCATAAATTTTGCCCCGCGAAAGCGAGGCATTCCGTGATTCCGAACTTCAGCGCCAAAGGGTCCGTCATACTGAGAGGTATCAAGTGGGCCCTCCAAAACTTTAGAAAATACATGTTGATTATTTTGTTCAACTCTAATTAAAAAGGAATTTACATCTGGACTTTTTTTGAAAGAAGGTCGATTCATTATTTCCCAATTAACTAAGCCGCCATTTCCGCTAAGTCCAATATTTCCAGTTCCAATACCACCTACAGGCATAGAGATCTTTCTAAGATCATCGCCTTTATAAGATTTCAGTATGGGCCATAAAGAATTTTCTTTATTTTGCATGTTTACTACCTATGGCAGGATCAAGATTATTCACCCATTACTCGTATCCGAATTCGTATTTAATTCTTTATTTTGAACGAGATGCACGGGCTGCGCGGGACAAAAATAATGCAAAAACAAGTGCTAAAACAATTCCAGTGTTGACGCCCATTTCCATCAGCGCTCTATTGAAGTACTCGTCAGTCTTCTCTTTTTCCATAGTAAGAGATGCTCCAACAGTGAGAATATGTCGCACCGCTGCAATGACACCAATAATTAAAAAATTATCTAACTGAAAAATTCCGTCGGTAAATCGAACAATTACAGTTCGCATGATTTCTAGAATAATTACCACAAAAAGAATGTCATTTATTGCCTGAATCATTCCGAGTGGGAAAAAGGGGCGGGTCTCAAGTAGGCGCTGCAAACTGTAGCCAACGGCCAAGACTGAAATCAGAAATAAAATAATTCCAAGGAAACCGTGCAAAATATCCTCTAATTTATCTATGAAGGTCACCGGGATGAGTGATTTATCATTTTTAAGCAAACCTTTGACTGATTTGTACTTCATCTGGGCTCCTCAATAATCACTCACCAATACCTTAGGGTAAGCGCAGAGTTTGACCCTTGCAATGTGAAATCACAAATCGCCCTTTTTTACACATATTGGACGGCTAAAGAAGCAGATGACGAGGGCACAAAAGATAGGTGGGAGAATTTTCAGGGAAAATAAAAGTTAAGAAGTAAGTGCTTGACCCAGATCGCGTAGCAAATCACTTGGATGTTCTAGTCCAACGGAAAGCCTTAGAACTGATTCTGTAATTCCCATTTCGGCCCGAACTTCAGGTGAAAGTCTGCGATGGGTGGTTGACGCTGGGTGAGTAATCAAAGTTTTGCTATCACCAAGATTATTTGAAATATCAATCATATGTAATTTATTCATAATTTCAAAAGTGCGTTTTTGATCGCCTTTAAACTCAAAACTAATTGTTGTTCCACCACCACTCATCTGGCTTTTAGCAATTTTGAATTGTGGATGTGAGCCAATTCCTGGATATCTAACCCAATTAATTTTTTCATGCGAATCTAAATACTCAGCAATCTCTTGCGCATTTGAATTCATCCGCTCAACCCGCATTTCCATTGTTTCAAGGGATTTGAGCAAGATCCAGGCATTGAACGGGCTAATCGCAGGTCCCGTATGACGGAAGAAAGGTAGAAAATGTTCATGGATATATTCAAAGTTTCCGAGGACTGCCCCACCAAGCACTCGTCCTTGGCCATCAATATGTTTAGTCGCGGAGTACATGACAACATCTGCGCCAAGTTCTAGCGGTTTTTGTAAAACAGGGGATGCCATCGCATTATCTACAATCACAATTGCGCCAACTTTATGTGCCAAAGCGCTTACCATTTTAATGTCTACAATTTCAAGAAGTGGATTACTTGGAGTTTCAATAAATACAGCTTTAGTTGGCTGAGCAAGTGCAGCCGCCCAAGTTTTTTCATCATTACCTTTTACCAATTCAACTGTTATTCCCCATCGTGGCAAAATTTCAGTGAGTACAACATGGCAAGAGGAAAACATTGCTGCACTAGCGACAACTCGATCACCAGCACTCGCTATTGACGCAACTGACGCGAACATTGCAGCCATCCCACTTGCAGTTGCAACGCAAAACTGCGCACCTTCGATTGCGGCAAGCCTTTTTTCAAACATCGCAACTGTTGGATTTGCAAAACGGCTGTATACGTAGTGGTCGACTTCATCGATAAATGCATGTTCGGCCTGTTCTGCATTGTCATAAGTAAAACCGCTTGTTAAATAGATCGCCTCGCTGGTCTCGCCAAAACCGCTTCGTTCTGTACCAGCGCGAATCGCCTCGGTCTGGGGATGCAACTTCCAATCAGGGGCGTGGCCTTCCTCAGGCGGCTGATATCCCCAAGGTCGGTGAGAATGACTCATGGTTGAAGCGTAACTGGAGGGCGGGCTAGATCAGATCGGGGTCGACTGGGATCAGCCGAACACTCTCTCGCTTGTGGTCGGTCGAGCGTTCATGTCTTTTTCGAAGCTGCAATTCGACCTTGCGGATCGCCTCATCAAATGCGGCCAGGTCATTGAAGGCAGCGGCCTCGGCCCGAAGTAACGGACCGGCGCCATGAGAGGTGATGATGACGGTGTGCGAGCGTTTACCCTGGCTTGGATTTCCTTGATGAATCACCTCAACTTCAATTCGATCAACTTTTACATGTAGTCGCTGCAGAGAGTTAATTTTTTCGGTGGCAATCTTTTTAAAATCTGCCGCGATCGTAGCTTTTCGAAGATGAAAGATAATTTCCAAATTAATCAGCCCTCCTTCAAGGAAGTTATCTCAAATGTAGACCTCCATCGCTCCGTGCGGAATATCAAATTACGGGGGAGGTCAGGAATGTCGGCTATCTCTCATATTTTTAGTGAAAAGCCGCTGACCTGCATAGATACTTTTCCACAGGTTAATTTTTGGGAAACTCACAGAGAAAAAGGGCCATTTAGATTTGACCAGCAAGGGGCGCAGTTTGGGATGGTAGAGCCTTCCCCCCCACCAAATTGCCATGAAAATTGGCGGCTAGACGGGGGCGCTGTCCGGTGAAGATCGGATAACGATATTCAAAGTAAGGGAAATTGGGAGGTGTGCATGATGCGAAACAATGTCGTACGCGGATTAGTTTTCGCACTTTTGCCAACCCTCGTGTTGACCTCTCCAGCAATTGGTACTGAAAGCTCACCTACTCAACTTATAAATATCGCATCTTCCACTAACACAATTCTTGGACCTGCAAATTTAAATGCCGAACCAGAACAGACCAGCCAATCAGTTCAGGAAGGCCAGCCAGCCGTTTCCACTACTTCACCCGGTCAACCTGGATCCTCTGACTCGACTCCGGTTGCGGCAGAAGCGCTCTCGACCCCAACTGTGTGGGTCTCCACAAAAGTACCCACCTCCAGTCGGGTCACGCCTTCCACTATCGCTGGAGCGATTGACACCTTGAAATTGGTTGAGGCGGCTAAAACCCCCAAAGGCGCCCAAAAAGTTGGGAAGGCGATGGCTAAAGCTAAATATGGCTGGGGAGAGAGGCAGTACACCTGCCTGAACACATTATGGACCAAGGAAAGTAGATGGAATTACCGCTCGCGCAACAAGGTCACTGGAGCCCACGGAATCCCGCAGGCTTATCCGGCAACTAAGTACGAATCGATTGGATCAGATTGGCGCACCAATCCAATTACCCAAATGACTTGGGGATTGAAATACATCAAGGTCCGTTACCAAACACCTTGTAAAGCTTTGAGTACTTTTTATCGCATAAACATGTATTAAGAAATAATCTTTTGTAACTTATCAATCCAGGTTTATTCGGGACGTTTCCCAATCGCAACAGTTGTTTGTCGTTCTGCGAAGAAATCATTTCCTTTGTCATCTACAACAATGAATGCTGGAAAATCTGCGATCTCTATTTTCCAAATAGCTTCCATGCCTAATTCTTCATAATCAAGGACTTCAACTTTCTTAATGCAATCCTGGGCCAATCTTGCAGCCGGACCACCAATAGATCCCAAATAAAATCCACCATAAGTTTTGCAAGCATTTGTAACAGCCGATGATCGGTTTCCTTTTGCCAACATAATCATTGACCCACCAGCTGCTTGGAATTGGGAGACATATGAATCCATGCGACCGGCAGTAGTTGGACCGAAAGAACCTGATGCAAAACCTTCAGGAGTCTTTGCCGGACCTGCGTAATAGACCGCATTATTAAGCATGTAATCAGGAAGTGGTTTGCCGTCATCAAGCAAAGATTTTAATTTTGCATGTGCCAAATCTCGTGCGACCACCAGAGTTCCGGTTAATGAAAGTCGAGTTTTTACTGGATATTTTGAAAGTTCAGCAAGGACTTCTTTCATGGGACGGTCTAGATTAATTTTTACTACGTCGTCATCAAGATGTTGATCAGTAGTTTCTGGCAAAAACCTGGCTGGATCGCGTTCTAATTTCTCAATAAAAATGCCCTCTTTAGTAATTTTCGCCAACGCTTGGCGATCTGCAGAGCAGGAAACGGCGATTGCGATTGGAAGAGAAGCACCGTGACGGGGTAAGCGCAAGACTCTGACATCGTGGCAGAAGTACTTGCCGCCAAATTGGGCACCAATGCCGATCCTGGTTGTGAGATCTAGAACTTGAGCTTCTAATTCAATATCTCTAAAAGCATGTCCAGTTTTAGCATCGCCTTGAAATGGGAGTGAATCTAAATATTTTGTACTTGCTAATTTTGCAGTTTTCACAGTGTGCTCAGCACTTGTTCCACCAATAACTATTGCTAAATGGTATGGAGGACAAGCAGAGGTTCCAAGAGAAACCAATTTATCTTCTAGCCAACTCATAAAGGATGTTGGATTTAGAATTGCCTTAGTCTCCTGATACAAAAATGTTTTGTTAGCACTTCCTCCACCTTTTGCAATGAAAAGAAGTTGGTACTCATCGGGGTGCAATGTATCTGCACCAATTTCAATCTGGGCGGGTAAATTTGAACCAGTATTTTTTTCTTCCCAAACTGTGATTGGTGCCATTTGGGAATAACGCAAATTTAATTTTGTATAAGCGTTGAATACTCCACGAGAGATTGAAATCTCATCTCGCTCAGTTGTTAAAATCTGTTGACCTTTTTTCCCCATCACAAGGGCTGTCCCGGTGTCTTGGCACATTGGTAAAATTCCACCTGCAGAGATGTTTGCATTTTTTAACAAGTCCAAAGCAACAAATCGATCATTAGCGGATGCATCTTTATCATCAATAATGTTTCGTAGTTGTTGTAAGTGAGCCGGACGTAAATAATGGTTTATGTCGTGAATAGCTTCTTCAGTAAGTTTTGTAATTGCTTCTGCAGAAACTGTAATAAAGGTGCGACCCGCGGCTTCAACAACTTCAACGCCCTCATTACCTAGAAAGCGGTATTCCGTTTCATCTGGCCCAATCGGCAATAAGTCTGAGTAGTTAAATTCTGGAGCCATGTACTCAAGAATACGCTCTTTTTTGCAACCTCACCTGCTGCTAATTACTCGCCTCATCTAATCTTTTCTTGGCGGTTTCGAGCCAGGTGTTACAGATTTTTGCTAGTTGTTCGCCACGTTCCCACAAAGCGAGTGATTCCTCTAATGAGGTGCCACCGGCTTCAAGTTCGGCAACGACTTTCGCAAGTTCGTCTCGAGCAGCCTCATAATTCAATTCTTTTGCAACTTTCTTCTCCGCCATTACTGTCCTTTCTGTTTAGTAATTGTGGCTTTAGTTGGAACCTCACCTGTTATTTGTGCGCCAATTTCACCTTTTGCTAAACGAAGTTGTACCAACTCGCCAACTTTCACATCACGTGGATTACGTACCAAATCCCCATTACTCTTTTGAACAACTGCATATCCTCTATCAAGAGTTGATTGCGGCGATAGGGAGCGAACTCGAGCGCGCACTTCTTTAAGTTCAGTTCGGGCCTCTTGCAAAATTGCCTTAAAAGATTTTCGAGAGCGATTTAATAACTGAATGGTGACTTCCGCCCTCGAAGTAATCAATACTTGAGGATCTTTCAGAACGGGCCGTGAAGTAAGTGCTGAAATCTTTTGAATCTCTAAATCAATTATTGAGTTAATCCGTTTGTTTAATCTTTGAGTTAAAAGATGAGTACGTTCAACTTCTTCATCAATACTGGGTACAACTTTTTTAGCAGCATCAGTAGGAGTTGATGCCCGGAAATCTGCAACCAGATCCAGCAATGGGCAATCTTGTTCATGTCCAATAGCACTAACAATTGGAGTCTTGATACTTGCAACTAATCTGATTAAAGATTCATCTGAAAAAGGAAGCAAATCTTCAAAAGATCCACCGCCCCTAGTAATAATGATTACATCCACATCCGAATCTTTTGCTAACTCCTTTAGTGCTTGCGAAACTTCAACGACAGCCTGACTTCCCTGAACTGCAACCTCTTTTATTTCAAATGCCATCCCTGGCCATCTACGCAGTACATTTTCAACGACATCTTTTTCAGCAGCGCTTGCTCGCCCACAGATTAATCCGATCTTTCGCGGCAAAAATGGTAAATCCTTTTTTCGGTCTAGAGCAAACAATCCTTCACTTGCTAGTAATGTTTTAAGTGCTTCCAACCGCGCAAGTAATTCACCTATACCAACTTGTCGGATTTCCCTGGCCATAAGAGAAAGAGTTCCGCGTACTGCGTACCAATTAACTTTCGCGTTAGCAACAATCCTTGCGTTTGGTGGCAGTGGTTCCCCATTTTCAAGAAGTGATCTGTGGCAAGTTACTTGCAGGGAAATATCGGCACTCGTGTCTTTCAACCTAATGAATGCCATCGATGAACCTGGGCGCAAAGTTACTTCAGCCACTTCGCCTTCGACCCAGACAGATCCGAGGCGACCCAAGTAATCACCAATTTGTTGCGAGACCTCTCGCACAGTTAGCACGTTGAGGTCAGATCTTTGGGATAAATCATCACCCCGGTCGAGTTGCTCGTCGCTCACTCGATAAGCGTATCTGGGCGTGGTCACAATATGATTGGAAGATGAGTCAGCTAACGGAGACAGCCGGGGCAGTCGTAAGCAAAAAAGTGCTTCTTGCCGCCCCGCGTGGATATTGCGCTGGCGTTGATAGAGCAGTTGTCACAGTAACAAAAGCGCTAGATCTGTATGGCGCACCTGTGTATGTGCGAAAGCAGATTGTCCACAACATCCATGTAGTTCAGACTCTTGAAGCAAGAGGTGCGATCTTTGTCGATGAAACCGATGAAGTCCCTGAAGGCCAGACAGTAATTTTCTCAGCCCATGGTGTTTCACCTGCCGTACATGAACAGGCGGCTGCAAGATCACTAAAAACTATTGATGCAACCTGTCCGCTAGTTACCAAGGTTCATCATGAAGTGCGCAGATTTGCATCTGAGGATTATCAAATTCTGTTAATCGGT
>SYCR01000039.1:0-61141 GCA_005786885.1 Actinomycetota bacterium
TGGTGGATCTAGATGCTGCTTTTGGTATTGGAAGTAATGCCGAGATTCTTGCTGAAGTAGTTGGCGCGCTAGATGTCAAAGTGGAACTCTCTGGTGGAATTCGAGACAACGAATCTCTTGAGCGCGCGTTAGCCACCGGATGCGCTCGAATCAATCTAGGAACTGCGGCATTAGAAAATCCTGATTGGACCGCACAAGTTATTGCTAAGCATGGAGAAAAAATTGCTGTAGGACTAGATGTTCGTGGCCACACTTTGGCTGCGCGTGGTTGGACTACTGAAGGCGGAAATCTTTTTGAAACGATTGAGAGATTAGACCGTGATGGATGCGCACGTTATGTATTAACAGATGTCGCAAAAGATGGAACTTTGATGGGTCCAAATATTAATTTATTAAAAGAAGTTGCCGCAGCAACCAATCGTCCAATTATTGCAAGCGGTGGAGTTTCATCATTAGGTGATCTGGAATCACTTCGAGAGTTAACTGCAATGGGAGTCGAAGGTGCAATTGTTGGGAAAGCTCTTTATGCGGGTGCATTTACTTTAAGTGAAGCGTTAGCGAAAGTAAGTAAATAGTGAATCCCTCTATACGAATAATTCCGTGTTTAGATGTAACGGAAGGCAGAGTTGTAAAGGGTATTAATTTTACAAATCTGCAAGATGCAGGTGATCCAGTTGAGATGGCTAGAGTTTATGGCCTCGAAGGTGCAGATGAATTAACTTTCCTGGATGTCAGCGCTAGCACAGGAAATCGTCAGACTACATATGATGTTGTTAGCAGCACCGCTGAACAAGTTTTTATCCCTTTAACTGTCGGTGGAGGAGTACGAACAGTTGCTGATGTTGATAAATTACTAAGGGCTGGCGCAGACAAGATTTCAGTAAACACCGCAGCAATTCAAAGGCCTGAGTTGCTGAGCGAGATCACACATCAATTTGGAGCCCAAGTTCTAGTTTTGTCTGTCGATGCCAGACGTGGCGCAACTTCAAGTGCTTTTGAACTTACAACTCATGGAGGAACGCAAGGTACTGGAATTGATGCAATTGAATGGGTGAAGAAAGCTTGTGATTTGGGTGTTGGAGAAATTTTGCTTAATTCGATGGATGCTGATGGCACGCGGGCAGGGTATGACCTAGAGATGATTCAAGTAATGCGTCCCCATATTTCGACCCCCTTGATTGCTAGTGGCGGTGCGGGTGCGCTTGAGGATTTTGCTCGAGCCATCGATGCAGGAGCGGATGCACTTCTGGCGGCTAGTGTTTTTCATTTTGGGGTCTATCGGATTTCGCAAGTTAAAGATTTCTTACGCTCCGCTGGATACCTGATTCGCTGAACGGCAAATGCACGATTGGCCATAAATAGGGGAGAATAGCCGGATGAATATTTCCGCTGATCTAGCGAATTTACTTGACCGCGAAAATGGCCTTGTGGCTGTAGTGGTCCAAGAAGATGAAAGCAATGAAGTTTTAATGCTTGCGTGGATGAACCGTCAAGCACTTGAACAGAGCTTGGAAAGCCATCAAGCTACTTACTGGAGTAGAAGTAGAAATGAACTGTGGGTTAAAGGTGCAACATCTGGAAATACTCAAGAGGTAGTTTCTGCATCATTAGATTGTGACGGCGACGCCATTTTACTTCGTGTGAATCAAAAGGGCGGCGCATGTCATACCGGTTCGCACTCATGCTTCTCAAACGAGATTGAGATTTGATTATGAATTTAGAAGAGTTTCGCGAATTAGCCAAAAATTTTAATGTTATTCCGGTAACGCGCAAACTTTTGGCAGATGGTGAAACAGCATTATCTTTGTATCGAAAATTGGCACAAGAGCGCCCCGGAACTTTTTTACTTGAATCTGCTGAGAATGGAAAAATTTGGTCAAGGTATTCATTTATCGGAGTAAACAGCCACGCAACACTAACTGAGGAAAATGGATTATCAGTTTGGAAAGGAACAAAACCTGCAGGCGCACCAGAAGGTATAGATCCACTTGAAGCATTAAGAATAACAACTTCTCATTTAACAAGCGCTGAGGTTTCCGGATTACCTCCTTTGACGAGCGGATTGGTTGGTTACCTTGGTTATGACGCAGTAAGAAGAATGGAGAAGCTGCCAAATTTAGCCAAAGATGACTTACATCTTCCAGAGATGGCTTTTCAATTGATTTCAGATTTAGCGGTGTTTGATCATTCCGAAGGAACCGTTTTACTTGTTGCAAATGCCATAAATTGGGATGGAAGCAGCGAGCGAGTAGATCAAGCTTGGGAAAATGCAATTGAGCGCATTGAGAAAATGCATAAAGATTTATTGGCTCCTTTGTCTGGACAAATTGATACCGTCGGCGAAAAAAGTAAAGCTGATTTTGTTCGAGCGACTTCATCAGCAGATTTCAGAAAAAATGTTGAATTAATAAAAGAAGAGATTAGATCTGGCGAGGCATTTCAAGTTGTACTTTCGCAACGTTTTTCTACCCCTTGTGAAGCGAGTTCAATCGATGTATATCGAATGTTGCGCTTACACAATCCAAGTCCCTACATGTATCTGATCAGATTTCATGACGGCGTAGACATAGTCGGTTCTAGTCCAGAAGCGTTGATAAAAATCTCAGATCGCAAAGCCATGATTCACCCAATTGCCGGCACACGGCACAGAGGAATAAATGCAGAAGAAGATATTGAAATAGGCAATGAGTTGATCGCGGATCCAAAAGAACGCGCCGAACATTTAATGCTGGTCGATTTAGGACGTAATGATTTAGGTCGCGTTTGCAAAGCGGGTTCAGTGGAAGTAATCGAATTTATGAATGTTGAGCGGTACTCACATGTAATGCACATCGTTTCAACCGTCACAGGTGAACTCAATAATGAGATTTCAGTAGTTGATGCACTGGCAGCGGTGTTCCCAGCAGGAACTTTGTCTGGGGCTCCAAAACCTCGCGCTATGGAGATCATCGAAAAGTTAGAGCCGACAAGACGTGGGTTGTATGGCGGATGTATCGGTTACTTCGACTTCAGCGGCAACTTAGATACCGCAATTGCAATCCGGACCGCACTTATCAGAGATGGCATTGCATACGTCCAAGCAGGAGCTGGAATCGTTGCAGATTCAATTCCTGAGAATGAAGATGATGAGTGCTCAAACAAAGCCGCTGCGGTTCTGGGAGCGATCGCCTCGGCGAAGAATTTAGTGAAATAAATTGAAATATATTGCATTGGTTTTCAAAGGCATTTTTAGAGTCTTACGGAAAAGTGGTTCAAAAAAGCTTCCGGCTAAATACGAGCGTTCAGTCCAAGATCCTTGGCGTGCTTTGGACAAAGGAGTGGATCCAACCCTCTAGAATTGCGCTATATCAGTAGCCAGTAATTAATCACCGAGTAGGAGAGTCAAAATGGACAACAATCACGGTCATACAGTCGCTGCTTGGGTGACAACTATTTTGGCTATCTCAGGATCAACAGTTGCAAGTGTGGCTTTTGTAATAGCAAATGTGAACGTTGCAATTTTTGGAATTGCAGTCACGGTGCTGGCCCCGTTTGTTGGTTTAGTTCTACGTCAACTGGGATATGGCCAGAAAGCTAAACGGTAAAATTTTGAACGTACTAGATCAAATAATTGAAGGCGTACAAGAAGATTTAGCAGAACGTAAAAAGCGAGTTGGCTTAAATGAATTAATGGTCAAAATTTCTTCAGTAAATCCCGCTATTAATGTACTTCCTTCACTTCAAAGTTCAAAGTTATCGGTTATTGCTGAAGTAAAAAGATCATCACCAAGCAAGGGAGCGCTTGCAAAGATTTCAGACCCTGCAGAGTTAGCTCTTCGCTACCAAGCGGGAGGAGCTACAGCAGTTAGTGTCTTGACCGAGGGGCGGAAATTTGGCGGTTCACTTGCGGATCTAGATGCAGTTAGATCAGCCATTAATATCCCAATCTTACGTAAAGATTTTATGGTCGATGATTATCAAATTTTTGAATCCAGAGCTCATGGAGCAGATATTGTTTTGCTAATAGTTGCAGCATTGTCTGATCTGCAACTCAGCGAGTTCTATGCAATAGCAAAATCTCTTGGCATGCAGGTCTTAGTCGAAACTCATACTCTGGAAGAAGTTGAACGAGCGCTATCGCTAGATCCAGAAATTATCGGCGTAAATGCACGCGATTTAACTACATTAAAAATTGACTTAGGGGCCTTTGATAAATTAGCTAAGTCGATACCGGCCGGAAAAATTAAAGTAGCCGAATCTGGAATTAGCTCGGTGGCTGAAGTCATCTCTTATCGAAATAGCGGCGCCGAGGCGATACTGGTGGGAGAGGCGCTGGTGAAAGATGGAGACCCAGCCCAGATGATCCAGAACTTTATAAATCGCGCCGATACCCCGGATATCTCTAAGGTATAGCCATGAGCACCACAGCCGAAACCTCAAGTTCAACCAATTTATCCGGCTTTCCGCTGGGTCACTTTGGAGAGTACGGCGGCCGTTTTGTGCCGGAGGCATTAGTGGCAGCATTAGATGAACTTGCCCAGATGCATGCGCAAACTCAAGCTGACCCAACATTTATTGCAGAGTTGGATGAACTTCACCGTACATATTCAGGTAGGCCAAGCATCATCACGGAAGCAAAAAGATTCGCTTGCTATGCCGGCGGGGCAAGAATTATTTTAAAAAGAGAAGATTTAAATCACACCGGTTCACACAAGATAAACAATGTTTTAGGTCAGGCTCTTTTAACTAAAAGAATGGGCAAGAGTCGGGTCATTGCAGAAACTGGTGCCGGACAACATGGCGTTGCATCTGCAACTGCCGCGGCACTCATGGGACTTGAATGCGTTGTTTACATGGGTGAAGAAGACACCAAGCGTCAAGCTTTAAATGTTGCCCGAATGAAATTACTTGGGGCACAAGTTGTTCCGGTAACTTCAGGTTCGCGCACCCTAAAAGATGCGATAAATGAAGCAATGCGCGATTGGGTAACAAACGTTGTCGACACTCATTACATTTTAGGAACGGTGGCAGGACCACATCCATTTCCAACCATGGTTCGTGATTTCCACCGAATTATTGGCGATGAAGCCAGAGCTCAAGTTCTTGAATTAACTGGGAAACTTCCAGATGCCGTTCTTGCTTGTGTTGGTGGCGGCTCTAATGCAATTGGAATTTTTTATCCGTTCATCGAAGATGTATCTGTCAGGTTAATTGGACTCGAGGCTGGCGGTGACGGAATTGAAACCGGACGCCATGCGAGTGCGATTACTGGCGGAAGGCCTGGAGTTTTGCATGGTGCGCGTTCTTACATGCTTCAAGACAAAGATGGACAAACTCGTGAGTCACATTCAATTTCGGCAGGACTTGATTATCCCGGCGTAGGTCCGGAGCATGCATACCTACATGACATTGGGAGAGCAGAGTATCGACCAATCACCGACAAAGAAGCTATGGAAGCGTTCTCGCTTCTTTCTCGAACTGAGGGAATCATTCCAGCGATTGAAACCGCACATGCTTTAGCGGGTGCAATGAAAGTTGGTAATGAGTTAGGTCCAACAGCAACTTTGCTAATAAATCTAAGTGGTCGTGGCGATAAAGATGTTGAGACTGCGGCTAATTACTTTGAGAATCTGAAGATTTAATGAGCCATTTATCTCAAAGGCTCGCGCAGTTAAAAAGTGAAAATAGAGCCGCATTTATTGCCTATCTTCCAGCCGGGTTTCCAACCTTAGAAAAAAGCAAAGCGGCAATAGAAGTTTTAGTTAACAATGGCGCTGACATAATCGAAATTGGCTTTCCTTATAGCGACCCGATTATGGACGGCCCAATTATTCAAGAGGCAGCAGATACTGCGCTAGCAAATGGAGCAGGTGCTAAAGAAGTTTTAGAAATTTTGGAATTTACAACTAATCTAAATGTTCCGGCAGTTGTCATGACTTACTGGAATCCGATCGAGCAATATGGGATTGCCAAATTTGCGGATGCAATTAAATCTGCCAATGGCTCTGGTGTGATTACGCCTGATCTTTCACTTGAAGAAGCAAAGCCTTGGATTGATGAAAGCAATCGTGCAGGTATCGATAATATTTTCGTAGCCGCGCCAAGCTCTCTGCCTGAGCGCCTAAATCATGTTTCATCAGCATGTTCTGGATTTGTTTATGCAGCAAGTTTGATGGGCGTCACTGGAACCAGAACTAGCGTCTCTTCATCGGCAAAGGATTTAGTTTCACGGATTCGCGAATCCGTGAAAACTCCGGTGTGCGTCGGTCTGGGAGTCTCAACACCTGAGCACGCAAAAGAAGTTGCGTCCTATGCAGATGGCGTCATAGTTGGATCTGCATTAATCAAAGTTTTACTTGAGCAACCAGATTTTGAAACTGGTTTAAAAGAGTTGGCGGTTTTGACTAAAAGTTTAGCTGAGGGAATAAGACAAGCACGATGAAATTACCGGAATTCTTGACAGAAACTCGACTTAATTGGTTTGGATTATTTGCCCGATTAACTCTTGGCGGTGTCATATTTGTTGCAGGTGCGTTAAAAGTCACGACCCCTTATAAAGCAGCCGCAGCTATGCGAGCATATGAGTTATTGCCAATTAGCATTGCAAATGTATTTGGTGTTGCTCTTCCATGGTTTGAAGTTGGTTTAGGAGCATTGTTAATTTTAGGAGTAGTAACTCGTCTCTCAGCATTTTTTGCAGGATCTCTAATGATTTTGTTTATTCTGGCAATCTCTTCAGCGTGGGCTCGTGGTTTATCCATTGATTGCGGCTGCTTTGGCGGGGGCGGACAGGTCGAGCCCGGAGAAACCAAGTATTTGCAAGAGATAATACGCGATTTCGGACTAGCACTTTTAGGGGCTTATTTATATTGGCGACCACATACAAAGTGGGCTTTAGAGCCGGGGTCAAGGTAGTATTTGAGAATGGTTAATAACAAAGGCAAATCTTCAGGTGATCCAATTACACGCTGGTTAGTTATTGGAATGGTTGCGTTAGTTGTTGTCGTAGGAGCAGGTATTTCTATTTTTAATAATACGAGCAAGAAAACTGCGGTACTTCCAAATGCAGCTTCAGTAAAAGATGGTTATGGAATAGTTTTTAATGCCGATCTGACACCTGTAATTGACATCTGGGAAGATTTCCAATGCCCAAGTTGTAAAGTCTTTGAACAAACAAACGGTGATGCCATAAAAGCCTTGATAGTAGAAAAGAAAGCAAAAGTGGTTTTTCATCCACTTTCTTTCTTGGGACCAGAATCGGTTTTTGCAGCAAACGGCGCAGCTTGTGCGGCAGACCAAGAGAAATACCTTCAGTACAACTCTTTCATGTACGCAAACCAAGCAACTGAAAATTCTGGTGCTTGGAGTAACGAAGGCATAATCGCGACTGCGGCCGCAGCAGGCATAACAGGAGCCGAATTTGAAGCGTGTGTTAAGACCGGAAAATACTCTGACTGGGTCGTAAATGTTGGCAGTGAGGGTTCAAAGCAAAACGTCAATTCGACTCCAACTGTTCTCATTAATGGAAAAGAGATTGATCGAAAAACTGGTGCTTATTACTCTGCTCCAGAATTTATGAAGTTATTAGTTGCAGCTGGGATAAAGTAAAAATTTCGTGATTAATTGGGCTGCGATTCCTTCGCCCACTTTATCTGCGATAAATTTTGGCCCACTCACTTTTCATTTTTATGCTCTTTGCATCATCATCGGGATAGTGGTTGCGGTTCGAGTTGGAGATAAAAGATTTGTGAACCGTGGTGGAGACCTTGGTGATGTTGCAACAATTGCTTTTTGGTCGGTTCCTGCTGGAATTATTGGCGGCCGGATTTATCATGTTTTAACTTCTTGGGGGAGTTTTTCTTCACCTTTAGATGCGATCGCAATTTGGCGTGGTGGGTTAGGAATCTGGGGAGCTATCTCACTTGGCACCCTGGGTGCTTGGTTTGGATATAAATGGCTTTTACAAAGCAAACCACAACTTCCAACTTTTGGTATTTTCCTGGATGCACTGGCGCCCGGCGTCCTACTTGCACAAGCAGTTGGGCGATGGGGAAATTGGTTTAATGTGGAACTTTTTGGAAAACCATTAAGCGCTCCCTGGGCTTTAGAAGTTCCATTCGCTAGTCGACCAAATGGATTTGAATCATTTACAACATTCCACCCAACTTTTTTGTATGAATCTATTTGGTGTGTAGTTGTAGCCGTGCTCTTAATTAAGGCTGACAAAGCTGGATTTTTTGCCAGAACAAAAGCTGGCACTTTATTTATCGCTTACATCTCTCTGTACACCCTGGGACGAGGCTTAATCGAAATATTAAGGATTGATTCCAGTTCACAGATATTAGGAATGCGTTTGAATTTCTGGACCTCACTTTTAATTTTTCTAGCCTCGACCGCGTGGTTTCTACTGCGAAAAGTAGGACAAAAGAGATAACCTAGCCGTATGCCACTCCAAGAGGTTTACGCTAGAAATTTAGAGCACCGCACTCACCGTTCAGGATGGTTGCGTGCTGCGGTTCTTGGCGTAAATGATGGCTTAGTTTCAACTGCCAGTTTGATGATTGGTGTAGCTGCTGCACAAGCTGGAACAAATGCAATTGTGATTGCAGGTTTTGCCGGAATCGCAGCAGGTGCGATGTCAATGGCCGCGGGCGAATATGTCTCGGTTAGATCGCAAACAGATATTGAAGATGTTGACCGCAAAATTGAAGCTGATCATTTAGCGCTAGATCCCGAAGGTGAACTTGAGGAGTTAGCCGAAATTTATGTAGCGCGTGGATTATCAAAAGAGTTAGCTTTGCAAGTTGCCAAAAAGATGCATGATCATGATGCGCTAGCTGCACATTTACGAGATGAACTTGGCCAACATCACAGCACTAGGGCACGCCCTACTCAAGCAGCTTTGGCTTCAGCGGCAGCGTTTACTTTAGGTGGCCTCATCCCGATGATTGGGATGTTTGCTCCAACTCCTTCCGGGCGAACCACAACTATTGTGGCGATCACGTTGTTTGGACTTGTTGTGGCCGGAATTGTTGGGGCAAAAATTGCTGGAACTGGGCCTTTGCGTCCAACAGTGCGGATTCTGATCGGGGGATCTCTCGCAATGGCGGTTACCGCTGGAATTGGCCAATTAGTACATTTAACCATCTTGTAAGGTTCTGGAAATCGCAGGCTCGAAATTTTTCGGCTATGATTTTACTCAGGGCCAGCGCTGTCCCGCTTCGGAAGTGATTGTTTAAAACTCACAGAACCAAGTGAATCCAAGGGATAGGCGCAAACTTAATGGCAAGCATGAAAAGCAAATTCTCAAATTTCCCACCAGCATCTGGGTTGTACAACCCAGAAAATGAGCGGGATTCTTGTGGTGTTGCAATGGTTGCCACTCTGACCGGTAATGCCACTCACGAAATCGTCGCACAGGGATTAACCGCTTTGCGTAACTTGGAACATCGCGGTGCATCTGGTGCTGAACCAGACAGTGGAGATGGTGCCGGAATTCTGATCAAGATCCCAGATTTATTCTTGCGCGCTGTAACTAATTTTGATTTACCAAAGGTTGGGTCATATGCAGCGGGCACTGCATTCTTAGCCTCTGACGCACCAATTGCGCGGATCGAAGAGATTGCAATAGAAGAGGGTTTGAAAGTTCTTGGATGGCGCGACGTTCCAGTGAATTCTGCAATTCTCGGCAACACCGCAAAATCAGTTATGCCAATCTTCAAGCAACTCTTCGTATCAGGATTAAAAAATGAGAGCGAGTTAATTCTTGAACGCTTAGCTTTTGCACTTCGTAAAAGAGCAGAGCATGAACTAGCTGTCTATTTCCCATCTCTATCCTCAAGAACGCTGGTCTATAAGGGAATGCTAACTACTGGTCAGCTTGAAGAGTTTTTCCCGGACCTTTCAGATGAGCGTTTACATTCACCACTTGCTTTAGTGCACTCACGTTTTTCTACAAATACTTTCCCGTCATGGCCGCTTGCTCATCCATATCGCTACATCGCTCACAATGGTGAAATCAATACTGTTAAGGGAAATCGAAATTGGATGAAGGCACGTGAAAGTTTGCTTGAAAGCGATTTGATTCCTGGTGACTTGAGACGCTTGTTTCCGATTGTTGCTGATGGTGGATCTGACTCAGCTTCATTTGATGAAGTACTAGAACTGCTGTATCTAGGTGGGCGTTCATTGCCACATGCAATGTTGATGATGATTCCTGAAGCGTGGGAAAACAACACAACTATCTCGCAGAAGAAACGAGATTTTTATTCATTCCACTCAACATTAATGGAACCATGGGATGGACCTGCCTGCGTCACCTTTACTGATGGAAATCAAATTGGCGCAGTCTTAGATCGAAATGGCTTACGTCCATCTAGATATTGGGTAACAAAAGATGGATTAGTTGTTCTGGCGAGTGAAGTCGGCGTATTAGATTTCAAACCAGAAGATGTTGTGCGTAAAGGACGATTGCAACCTGGTCGCATGTTCCTAGTTGATATCGAGCAAGGTCGAATTGTCGAAGATGAAGAAATCAAAGATGGTTTGGCAAGTGCTGCTCCATATGGACAGTGGTTGCAATCTGGAATGGTGCGCCTAGAAGACTTACCTGCTCGCGAACACATTATTTATCCGCATTCTTCAGTTGTTAGAAGACAACGCGCATTTGGTTACACCGAAGAAGAGTTGCGAATAATTTTGGCTCCAATGGCAAAATCAGGGCTTGAGCCGCTTGGGTCAATGGGCTCGGATACCCCGATAGCTGTTTTATCTAAGCGCCCAAGATTGCTCTTTGATTATTTCGCGCAAATTTTCGCGCAAGTGACTAACCCACCACTTGATGCTATCCGTGAAGAATTAGTCACCAGCCTAGGATCTTCTCTGGGACCTGAACAAAATCTATTAGATCCAACTGCTGCTTCTTGTCGTCAGATTCAACTTCCATTTCCAGTTTTAGATAATGATGAGTTGGCAAAAATTATTCACGTCAATGCCGATGGAACTCAAGCAGGATTCGCATCACATGTTGTCCGGGGATTATTTCAAGTTTCAGAGGGTGGCGAAGGATTACGTGCGCGAATTGAAGAGATTCGACGTGAAGTTAGTGAAGCAATTAAAAATGGCGCACACATCATCGTCCTCTCCGATCGTGATGGAGATTCTGAAAACGCACCTATTCCTTCATTGTTATTAACATCAGCAATTCATCACCATTTAATCCGTGAAAAAACCCGCACCCAAGTTGGATTAGTTGTCGAAGCAGGAGATGTTCGCGAAGTTCATCATGTTGCACTTTTGGTTGGGTATGGAGCAGCAGCAGTTAATCCATATCTTGCTATGGAAAGCGTCGAAGATCTTGTGCACCAGGGAGTTATTAGTGGAGTTACCCCTGAAAAAGCGGTACGGAATTTAATCAAGGCTCTCGGAAAGGGAGTCTTGAAAGTTATGTCAAAAATGGGAATCTCGACAATTGCTTCCTACACCGGAGCTCAGGTTTTTGAAGCTGTTGGCTTGTCTCATGAGTTAATCGACCAGTACTTCTCAGGAACTACTTCTCGCCTTGGTGGAATTGATCTTGAAACTGTTGCTGACGAAGCTGTTGCACGACATCACATTGCCTATCCTCCTGGTGGGGAAATCCCAGGGGCTAAGAAACTTTTGACTGGTGGCGAGTATCAGTGGAGAAGAGATGGTGAACCACATCTCTTTGATCCTGAAACCGTATTCTTATTGCAGCATTCGACGAAAAATAAGCAATATGAAACCTTTAAAAAGTACACCACAAAAGTTGATGTTCGCACTAAAGATTTGATGACTTTGCGGGGTCTGTTTACGTTTAAAACTTCAAACAAAACTGCCATTTCAATTGATGAAGTAGAACCAATTTCAGAGATAGTTAAACGATTTTCGACTGGCGCCATGTCTTACGGATCTATCTCTCAAGAGGCGCATGAAACTCTAGCCATCGCGATGAATAGATTAGGTGGAAAATCCAATACTGGCGAAGGTGGGGAAGACCCAGAGCGCTACCTGAAAATCGCAAATGGAGATTCAAAGAGATCTGCAATTAAGCAGGTTGCAAGTGGACGTTTTGGCGTGACAAGTGAATACCTTGTGAACGCTGACGATATTCAAATCAAAATGGCTCAAGGTGCTAAGCCAGGAGAAGGTGGACAACTGCCTGGCCAAAAGGTTTATCCATGGATTGCAAAAACTAGGTATTCAACTCCTGGAGTTGGATTAATTTCACCTCCACCACACCATGACATTTACTCAATTGAAGATTTAGCGCAATTAATTCACGATTTAAAAAATGCAAATGACAAAGCACGCATTCATGTGAAATTAGTTGCCGAAGTTGGGGTAGGCACAGTCGCAGCCGGAGTTAGCAAAGCTCATGCTGACGTGGTCTTGATCTCGGGACATGACGGCGGAACCGGAGCATCTCCTCTTACTTCTTTGAAACACGCAGGAGCGCCTTGGGAGTTAGGACTTGCCGAAACTCAACAAACATTGATGTTAAATGGTTTGCGTGATCGCATTGTGGTTCAGGCAGATGGTCAACTCAAAACTGGACGCGATGTTGTAATAGCAGCATTGCTTGGTGCCGAAGAGTATGGATTTGCTACAGCGCCATTAGTGGTTTCAGGTTGCGTAATGATGCGCGTTTGTCACCTTGATACTTGCCCAGTCGGAGTGGCAACTCAAAATCCAAAATTACGTGAGAAATTTACTGGTAAGCCAGAGTTTGTAGAAACCTTCTTTGAATATATTGCGGAAGAGGTTCGTGAAATCTTAGCTTCCCTTGGTTTCAGAACTCTAGAGGAGGCAATTGGCCAAGTAGAGGCGCTAGAAACTAAAGCTGCTGTGGATCATTGGAAGGCAAGTGGCTTAGATCTTTCTCCACTTCTTGCCGAAGTGCCTGCCGGCCCAAGATTAAGTTCCATAACTCAGGATCATGGTTTGGATAAGGCCCTTGATAAAGAGTTAATTAAATTAGCCGCACCGGCTCTTGAGAATTCGACACCAGTTCGAATCGAGATGGCGGTAAGAAACGTTAACCGCACCGTTGGAACGATGCTTGGCTCTGAAATCACCAGACGTTTTGGTGGCGCAGGGTTACCAGAGGGAACGATCGATATCTCACTTCATGGTTCTGCTGGACAATCACTTGGAGCATTTATTCCAAAAGGATTATCAATCCGTCTATATGGTGATGCAAATGATTATGTAGGAAAAGGTTTATCTGGTGGCAAAGTAGTAGTTCGTCCAGATGAGAAAGCCACATTTGCGGCGAATGAGAATGTAATCGCCGGTAACGTAATTGGATATGGAGCAACGTTCGGTGAAATTTTCATCAGTGGAATCGTTGGCGAGCGATTCTGTGTTCGAAATTCAGGCGCAACAGCTGTTGTTGAAGGCGTTGGAGACCATGCATGTGAATACATGACCGGTGGAAATGTCGTTATTTTAGGAAAGACCGGCAGAAATATTGCAGCGGGAATGTCTGGAGGAAGAATATTTATCCTTGATTTAGATCAAGCTTTAGTTAATGGTGAGATGGTGGATGTGCTTGTAATGCCAGAATCTCAAAAAGAAGTAGTTCGGAAGATCATTTCAAACCATTTTGTCGAAACCGGCTCACTAATTGCAAAAGAGCTACTGGATGATTGGAAATCTGGCAGCGATCGTATTTCTATGGTGATGCCAAGGGATTACGCGCGCGTGCTTTCTGCAATGGACCGTGCAGAAGCAGAGGGTTTGCCACGTGAAACTTATGTAATGGAGGTATCAAATGGGTAATCAAACTGGTTTCATGCAAACTGAACGTCAATTACCAGCCAGACGTCCAGTTGATGTACGGATTCGGGATTGGAAAGAGGTTTATGAAGAACAGCCTTTTGAAGATTTACAAAAACAAGCTGGCCGTTGCATGGATTGCGGTATTCCGTTTTGTCACCAAGGTTGCCCGCTCGGAAATCTGATTCCAGAGTGGAATGATTTGATCTGGCGCGGAGAAAAAGAAGAAGCCATCGAGCGTTTGCACGCAACTAATAATTTTCCAGAATTTACCGGCAGATTATGCCCGGCACCATGCGAAACAGCTTGTGTAGTAGCAATTAGTTCAGACGCCGTAACGATTAAACAGGTAGAACTAAGAACTATCGAGGAAGCTTTCGGCAGCGGATCAGTTAAACCACAGATCCCAGATCGCCTGACAGGTAAAACTGTTGCGGTTGTTGGTTCAGGTCCTGCAGGGCTAGCAGCGGCACAGCAATTAACTCGCGCTGGTCATACCGTTGCAGTTTATGAGCGAGCAGAAAAAATCGGCGGCTTGCTTCGTTACGGAATTCCTGAGTTCAAGATGGAAAAAAATATTTTAGATCGGCGTTTGGATCAGATGAAAGCCGAAGGAACTAGATTTAGACCTGGCGTTGATGTCGGTGGCGAGATCACTGGATCAGATCTGCGAACCAGGTATGACGCAGTGATTCTTGCAATTGGTGCAACTAATTGGCGTGACCTTCCCGTGCCAGGCCGTGAATTAAACGGAATTTATCAAGCTATGGAGTATCTACCTTGGGGAAACAAACAGGGATTAGATGAATTAAGTGGACCACCTCCAATAAATGCAACAGGAAAGCATGTTGTGATTTTGGGTGGAGGAGATACCGGTGCAGATTGTTTAGGAACTGCGATTCGCCAAGGAGCGGCCAGCATTACTCAGCTTGAGATCATGCCTCGTCCAACAGGGGAGCGCCCATCTTCACAACCTTGGCCGACCTATCCAATGATTTATCGAGTATCGAGTGCGCATGAAGAATCAGGTGAGCGCTTATTTGCGGTTTCAACTGAATCTTTCCTTGGTGATGAAAATGGAAATGTAAAAGCATTGCGTTTAGTTGAAACTGAATTCAAAGATGGAAAATTTGAAAAAGTTGCAGGATCTGAAAAAGAAATTCCAGCTGATTTAGTTTTCCTCGCGATGGGATTCACCGGAGTAGAAAAATCTCCACTGGTATCTCAATTAGAGGTAGAACTAGACAACCGTGGAAATATTGCCCGAAATGAGAATTTCGAGAGTACCTCTGAAGGTGTATTTGTCTGTGGTGATGCTGGACGTGGCCAGTCACTCATAGTTTGGGCGATTGCCGAGGGACGTGCAGCCGCTGCAGCAGTTGATCGATCCTTGATGGGACGCACTCAATTGCCTGCTCCTATCGAGCCTACAGATCGATCTTTAACTGTTTAACTAGATTTAACTCTTTTGAAGAATGAGGCAGCAGTAAACAAGTAGAATTGCCTCATGCGTCGAGCCAAAATTGTTTGTACTTTAGGTCCGGCCACTGATGACGCGGTAATGATCGATCGGATGATCTCTGCCGGCATGAACATGGCGCGATTGAATCTTTCGCATGGGGCGCGCGAAGGTCATGAAAAAACCTTTGAAATGGTGCGCCAAGCCGCAGTAAAAGCGGATGTATCGGTTGCAATTGTTGTGGATCTGCAAGGACCAAAGATTAGATTAGGTAAATTCAAAAATGGTTCTCATGAAATTATCAAAGGTGCAAAGTTCACAATCACAACTGAAGTAATTGAAGGCGATGAAAATATCTCCTCTACAACATATATGGGTTTGTCAGGGGATTGCAAAGTTGGCGATCGGATATTGATTGATGATGGACGAGTAGCCTTAGAAGTAACTTCCGTTAAAGCGCCAAGAATAGAAACTATTGTTATAGAAGGCGGAACCGTAAGTAACAGTAAAGGCTTGAATTTGCCAGGGGCTGCAGTATCCGTGCCGGCACTTTCAGAAAAAGATGAAGAAGATCTGAAATGGGCAATTGGGATGGGTGCAGATTTCATTGCACTCTCATTTGTTCGCGATGCAGCGGACATAAAGCGAGTGCATCAGATTATGGATTCTGCCGGAGTGCGAATTCCAGTCATTGCAAAAATTGAAAAGCCACAAGCAGTTGCAAATTTAGAAGAGATAGTTGCCGCATTTGATGCAATCATGGTAGCTCGTGGTGATTTGGGAGTAGAACTCCTAATGGAGGAAGTTCCATTAGTTCAGAAACGTTGCATTACTCTTGCCCGAGAAAATGCAAAACCTGTAATTGTTGCAACTCAAATGCTTGATTCAATGATGTCAAATTCTCGTCCAACACGTGCTGAAGTAAATGATTGCGCTAATGCGGTACTAGATGGCGCAGATGCTTTAATGCTTTCAGGGGAGACAAGTGTTGGAAAATTTCCAATTGAAACCATTGAGACGATGGCAAGAATCATTGCTAAAACTGAGAAAGAAGCTTTGGATACCGTTGCACCACTTCGACATAATCCACATACAACCGCTGGGGCAATCACTAAAGCGGCTACTGAAGTTGGTGAAGTTGTTGGAGCAAAATTCCTAGTCGCTTTTACTCAGAGTGGGGATTCGGCAAGAAGAATGTCGCGGTTACGTTCTGCAATCCCTATGTTGGCCTTAACCCCAGATGTGCGTACATCGCGAGTTCTGGCACTTAGTTGGGGAGTCGAATCGATCGTGATCCCGCCTGCTAGTCATACCGATGAAATGGTTAAGCAGATTGATAGCAAATTAATTGAGAGCAAGAGAGCAAATATTGGTGATTTCATATTAATTGTGGCTGGAAGTCCTCCTGGAATACCTGGATCAACTAATGCAATGCGAGTACACCGTGTTGGAGATGCCGTTGCGGGCGTTGTTCCTGCTTATCGCTGAGATTAAGTTCTAGTCTTAGAGGTATAAACGATGAAGTTGTTTGGGGGGCCAAATGAGAATTAGCATGAAAATCGTTTATGCGGCTTTGCTCTCGTTTAGCATCGTTGGCTCCGCTGTTGGAGGAAGTATTCCCGCACACTCTTCAACCTCTTCACTGCCGTCTAGTTGGCCAAAAGTTCCTTCAATCGGATTCTCATCCAGCGATGACAGTTTGCTAGAAACTAAGTCATACGTGACAGGGTTTTCGTACGCAGAAGGTGCCACTAGTGGCATTTACTCTCGCACTGTTACCTGCTCAACTGTTGATGATGTTGCTTGTGCTGGTGCTGATTCACTTTTCGCGCAAATGATCCTTTTGCCTTGCTCTTCCACTGTCACTGAAATGTGTATTGAATCTCTTGAGGTCTCAGATTCAAAAGGTGCTTTGAGAAAAGCAACAATTGGCTATGAATCAGCAGGAGAAAGGTTTCCAGCTAGCAAAATTCGAAATACCCCTGCCGGGGGAAGTGCAAGTGTGTGGCATGTGAAAGAATCACCTAACGCTTCAGGCTCAGATGAGTACGCAGTAAGTGTTAGTACAACTTTTCAAAATTACCAGAACAAAGGGTGTACTCAATACATCACCTCTCCATGTGGTTTCACTCGAGGCTTCAGGGCGAGGGTCTATCCAATCAACCGCACTTCTAGTATCGAAGCGAACCAGAACTGTCTTTGGAGAGAAGAACAAAAGTGCGTGAAGAAAGTTGATTTTTCTCCTGGTTCGCGTGCAGCCCTTACGGTCCGAATCGATAATTCACTAACTGGTTTTCTCTTTGGCCGGATGAAAAATGTGACATTGGATTTGACTTCAAGAACACCCACTTCAAATCTTCTTAGAGTTGAGGCAGATCCGATTGATGTTCCTAAAATTTATGCGTATGTAGCGAAAAGTGATTTAAGTAAATACCCCAAAATCGAGGAGTACTGGAAAACTCGTCGGCAACAGTTAGCCGCATCTGATTTCACCAGCAACGAGACAATAGATACGGGGCCGGCTCCAGAATGGGCCATGACTGATTTTCAAGCTTTTGATGATCTGGTCAAGTCAGGCCCTTTGGTTACTTCAATCTGGAGATTTGGCACGCAAGCCGGAAATGGAACTGGCAGTAAATGTTTTGATGATAAAACCAAACTTCATGGTTTAGTCACCACAAATGCCCCTACCTATCTTCCCAATCCTCCCTCATTTGAAAATGGTGAACTCGCTTACAAAGTAGCAGGGGCGCATCACTTAGAAGATGGTGTTACCTTATTTAAAGGATCCTATGATTTAGTTCTCCGGACTGAATTCGCCCGTTGTCTATATGGGTTTTCAAATGCTCCGATTAGCGCAAAAATTTCCGTTGTTTCTACAAATGGTTCCACGCAAGATATTGCGAGCGAGTCACTGCGAGAAGATGCGGCTCGTCAATGGCTATATCTCAGTGCAAAAAACTTCACCTTCTCTGCGCCGACTATTAAAGTTAAATTAATGCAAGATAAACCGATAGTTCCAGCAAAAGAAGAAGCAGCCAAAGCGCCAGGTACCACAGTCGCCAAAAAAGTAAGCACAATTACCTGCGTTAAAGGCAAGATCACCAAGAAGTATTCCGGAGCAAAACCTAAATGCCCTAGTGGGTTCAAGAAAAAGTAAGAACTTCTGCGCTTTTCTGAATACTTTGGCACAATTCGACCATGTCATTGGTAATTGTCACTGGGGGATCTCGCGGACTGGGCTTTGAAACAGCTAAGGCGTTACGAGCCCAAGGGCACCAAATTGTTTTGGTTGCTAAAGATAAAGAGCAATTAGCGGAAGTTGCTGCCCAATTAGATTGTGAATATCGAGCAGTCGACTTAGCCGATTTAGAGGCTGCCAAGAAAACCTTCGAAGAGATATTGGCAAGTTTCGGCACACCAGAAATTTTAATTTTGGCTCATGGAGTAATGAGCGCAAAGATGTCTAAGACCTTAAAGACAGATAATGAAGAGTGGCGTCGAGTCATGGCCATTAATCTAGATTCGGTATTTTGTGCTGTAAATACTTTGGCTGCACCAATGGCTGAAGCACGAAATGGAAGAGTCATTATTTTCTCTGCTTGTTTAGGTCGAATGTCCGGGCCAGGCAATGCTGGCGGGTTAGCGCCTTACCGAATCAGCAAAGCAGGAGTAAATGCATTAGTCCGCAACTTGGCACATGAGACTGGCTTAGGTAGTAGGGGAGTTTTAGTTGATGCCATATGTCCGAACCATTCACGGACCGACATGGGTGGACCAGGAGCTCTGCTATCTGCCGAAGAGGGTGCCCGCACTGCGATCTGGTTGGCTACGCGAAACTTTGATCTAAATGGATCAACTGATCAAGAGAAATTAACTGGAGTGCTTTGGGAAGAGATGAATGTGATTCCATGGTAATTGCAAGTTTTCTTTAAATTGTTCCTGCCTCTAATCCTTCAAGAACATCCATTGCGCGTTCTTTTAATTCAGGGAGATCTGAAAGCCGATTTAGGCCAAATATCTGTTGACTCATACGGTGATTCTTCACAAATGCTTCTTTGTGTCGATCCAGAAAATCCCAATACAAAGTTGTGAAAGGGCAGGCCTTTTCACCTACACGTAATTTGGGATCATAAACACAGGGCTTGCAATAGTTAGACATTCGTGAAATGTATGCACCACCTGCCGCATATGGCTTTGTCATCATGGTGCCACCATCGGCATGAACGCCCATGCCAATTACATTTGGAACCATTACCCATTCAGAGGCATCAATAAAGACCTCACGCATCCACTCCAAAAATTCTTGCGGATTTGTACCGGTAATCAGAGCAAGATTCGAAAGTAACATTAGCCGCGGAATATGGTGAACCCATGCGCGATCATCTATGTCAGTTACGGTTTGTTTGATGCAATTCATTTGGGTTTTTTTAGGGTCGTTAAATAAAGGAAGTAATTTCCTGGCGGCATTTAATTGGTTATTTTCACGGTAATCAGGGCCTAGGAACCAATACATTCCGTTTACGTATTCACGCCAACCGATAACTTGCCGAATAAAACCTTCGGCAGATTCGATTGGTATCGAACCCTTGTTAAATGCTTGCACAGCCGCTCTGATTACTTCACTTGGGTGTAGTAGTCCGTTGTTTAAGTATGGGGATAACAGTGAATGATGAAGTGCCCAGTTATCAGTGGTCATCGCATCTTCAAGCGGGCCAAATTCAGCGAAGTGATTATCAATAAAGTTCTTTAATTGGGCGAGTGCACCTTTGCGAGTAGTGGCCCAAGTGTTTGTGGGTTCATGAGAAAGCTCAATCGCTACTTGATTATCAATCTCATCTCTCTGATGCTCGAGATATTTCGGTCCTTCATATTTTTTCGGGGGTGGCAAACGGTTCTCTTTATCGAAGTTCCATGAACCACCGACAGGATCACTGCCCTCCATCAATATATTTAAACGTGTTCTTTGTTTCCGATAGAAACTTTCCATTAAATAACTTTTTTGATCTTGAGCCCATGAGTGAAATAAGGGCCTAGGAGTCAGAAAGAAATCGTTTTCTACAAAAAGAACACCATGAGTTTTGAGTGCTTCAAATTGTCGAAAGGATGAAGGCTCCGCACAGATGATCGAAAGTTTTGGGTATTTCTTTTGAACAATTTTGAGACCAGATACCGTGGTCGCGGCTTTTACATATTCAACTGTAAACCCTTCATCCTCAAGAGATTTTGCAAAGTGACGGGCGCTAGAGATTAAAAAGAAGAGTCGTTCTTTGTGCCAATTTCGCCCAGTAGTCATGCGGGCACTTTCGACCAAGACAATCAAATCTTCTTTTGGGTCAGCCTCCTTAAGTGCACCAAATTTACGATGTAGGTGATCGAAGGGAATATAGATAATTCTCTTCATTTATTTTCCCGACAACGATTGCTGCAATACTTCACTTCATCCCAGTTCTTGGCCCATTTTTTGCGCCATTCAAATTTAAGATTGCAACGCACGCAGGTTTTTGGTGGAAACCCATTCTTATCCTTTGCGATTCGTGCCATGATCAAATAATAGTCTTGAGTAATTAATAATGCAGAAGGAAGGCAGTATTAAATTCTAGGATTTAAGGCAGTGGAATCAAGGTATTGGCAAAAATCTGCCAAGCAAGCGCTGATTTCGCAATTAATGAGAGCGTTATATAAGTGCGTTCTCCACGCAAGTAATTACTCCACTTGCCTACTTTTTTGTATTGCACCCATTGCACTAAAGCAAAAGAGTTGAAGAATACAAAAATGGTGAAGACAATTCCATAGACAAATGCTGGGGCTGAAGTATCACTAACACCGCCAATTGAAAGCACATAAAACGCAAGTGCTATCCAAGGAACAATTCCAGTTATGCAACCAAAAATAAATGGCAACCATCCACCATTTCCTGGTGTCTCATATTTTTCTTGCAACCAGCCAAACAAAATCATCGAAGCATTTACGCCGAAGATTGAGATTAGTGCAGTTACATCTGCGATGCCAGTCACTTGAGCGATCAACACGATCATCACCGAAGAGCTGATTGAGTATTCAACCCATCTGAAATAATTTCGTTGAGCTGACAATCCTGCGCTGTAGCGAGGAAAAAATTGTGGGCTAGCCACAATAAAATGGAAGAGCGCAGAAAGTCCTAAAAAGAGCGCAACGGCTAATCCGATCGGCGTGCTAAAAAGAATTACTGATGGAGCAAATGAGGAACCTGGGGGACCGGCCATGTAAGTGGCAGTTACTGGCAATGCAAAATCACTGCTTAATGCCAAGACTGCGACCATCTGCAGTAAGTGCAAAATTCCAGCAAAGATATTTACTTTGCGAAGTCGGGCCATAGTCAGGTCAGTTAGGTCTTTGCTCATAAATTAAAAATACCTCAGATCTCAAGGTAAATTGATAAATCCGTCGTTACGTGCCTCGAGTCGGATTTGAACCGACACTATGCAGTGTTTGAGACTGCCCTCTCTACCGTTGGAGTACCGAGGCCGGTAGTGCAATTTCAAATCTTATCGGGGTTGAGTGAGTACCCTTAGCAAGTGGCAAATTCACCCAATACCGATCAGGTGGCTCCAAGAATTATCGTCGCTGAAGATGAGGCGATCATTCGGATGGACCTAATTGAGATGTTGCGCGAGGCTGGATATAACGTCATTGGTGAGGCCGTAAATGGTCGCGAGGCGATCTCATTAGCCCGACATTTAAAACCAGATTTGGCGATTTTGGATGTGAAAATGCCTGAGGTCGATGGCATTTCAGCGGCCGAAGTAATCGTCAGTGAGAAATTGGCGGCGGTATTGATGCTTACCGCCTTTAGCCAGCGAGAGTTAGTTGAGCGGGCCCGAGATGCTGGGGCAATGGCATACCTAGTTAAGCCATTTTCGATTAGCGATCTGACTCCAGCCATTGAGATGGCCCTGGGCAGATACGCCCAGATTCAGGCCCTGGAGGCCGAGGTGGGCGAGCTTGGGGAGAGATTGGAAGCCCGAAAGTTGGTGGATCGGGCCAAAGGAGTTTTGATGGCCAATTTGGGGATCAGCGAGCCAGAGGCATTTAAATGGATCCAAAAGGCCGCAATGGATCAGCGCACCTCAATGAGCGTGGTGAGCGAAGGCGTCCTGGCTCATTATCAGTCGGAGAGTTGACAGCCATTTAATCTATTTTTTTCGCTATTCGGGGTGTTGAAATCGCGCAACTGCTGGCATACTCACACCGTCAAAACGCTTATCTCGAGGGTCTAAATCGAGAAAGCTGACAATATCCGAAAGGGAAATAATGCAAATTTCAAAGAAACTTAAGGTTGTTGCTGCATTCGCGGTTGCAGGCTTGGTCTTTGCTGGTTGCTCAAGCTCCGATTCAGACGAAAGCGGTGCTGGACCATTAAAGATCGGCTCACTACTTCCAGAGACCGGTAACCTCGCATTTCTCGGACCTCCTGAGTTTGCAGGCATTGACTTAGCTGTTGCTGAAATCAACGAAGCAGGTGGCGTACTTGGACAACCAATCGAGCACATTCGTGGCGATTCTGGAGATACAAGTACTGACATTGCACAACAGACGACTGATTCACATATCGCAGCAGGAGTAGGCGCGATTGTTGGTGCTGCATCTTCAGGTGTGTCACTAACAGTTATCGATAAAATCTCAGGTGCTGGCATTGTTCACTTCTCACCAGCTAATACCTCCCCAGATTTGACCAGCTATGCAGACAATGGCTTCTACTTCCGTAGCGCTCCTTCAGATACATTCCAAGGTGCAGTTCTCGGACAGTTGATGGCGGCAAACGGCGCAAAGAACGCTGTGTTCCTAAACCTTGATGATGCATACGGAAACGGTCTAGCTAAGTACGGTATTGCTGGATTCACCGGAACCTCAACGCAGGTTGTTTACAACCCACAAGCTGCTGAGTTTTCTGCTGATGTTTCCAAGGCAAAGGCTGCAAATCCAGATGCAATTGCAATCATTGGATTTGATGAGACCACAAAAGTGCTTACTGAATTGATCAAGCAGGGTATTGGACCAGACAAGGTTAAGACCTACCTTGTTGATGGAAACCTTTCATCAGGTGCTTACAAGGATCTTCCAAAGGACATCATGAAGGGCGTCAAGGCAACACTTCCTGGCGTATTCACAAATGATGAATTAAAGCAGCGCCTACTAGGTGTCGATCCTGCATTGACCGACTTCTCATACGCACCAGAGTCATATGACGCTGTAGTGCTAATTGCGCTCGCCGCTGAGCAGGGCAAGGGAACTGATGGAACAACCATTAGAGACAACCTCGCATCTGTTTCATCCGGTGGAACAAAGTGCACCACATTTGCAGAGTGCAAAGCGTTGATCGCTGAAGGTACCGATATCGATTACGACGGAGTTTCTGGCGCAATCGAATTCGATGCTAACGGAGATCCATCTGTAGCCACCATGGGTGTCTATGAGTACGTAGCAAATGACAAGTACGAAGCCCGTGCTGCTGAATTCATCACAGGCGCAGTACCTGCAGCTGAATAATAAATCAAGTTAGGTCGTATTTACTGAAATAGTAAGTACGCGAGAAAGAGCCCCGCTTAACGGTGGGGCTCTTTCTTATTTCTTAAGTAAATATTTATACTTACGCTGATTTTATAGGACGGAGAAATTTTCATGGAGCACAACCAAGAGCATGCTGGTCATGAGTATTTCTCTCAACTTTATGGCGCCACTTCAGCAGAGGGTGATCCACAACAAACTATTTTTGATAAATGGCGTGACAAAATGCTGGTTAATGCATTCCGAAAATACAGCAAACACAACTTAACAACTTCAGATGTTCTTGATGTTGGCTGTGGTTATGGATGGTTATTAGATGCATTTGATGGAGCGAAGAGTTTATGTGGAGTAGATATAGCGCATCACGCGGTTGAAGTCGCTGCAAATCGAAAACCGGAGAGATTTTTTAAGCAAGGGGATTTGCATGACCCAAGTCCATTTGCGCAAAAGTTTGATTTGATTTTGGCGATTAACATCATTGAACACCTTAGTAATCCAGTTGCTGGTATTGAATCAATCAAAAATGCTGCAAAGCCTGGTGCGATTGTTTTGGTGCATATGCCAACAATTAGCAACTGGCTGACAAAATGGGAATACTCAAAACTTTATGATTCAGATCCCACCCACATTTATCGACCTTCTGGGAAAACAGTGCGCAAATTATTTGAAGCGAATGGCTTTGAAACCTTGCGAGATTCGTACTTGCCGCACTTTCCAGCATTCCTAACCAAGATTTGGCCGATTCACCCGGCTTACTTAGCGGTATTCAAACGCAGTAATTAGATTTAAGCGTTTGCTGCGAGCGTTCCTAAGTACAACTCAATTACTTTCGGATCGTTAGCAAGTGATTTTCCGGTTCCAGTGTAAGCATTTCTACCTTGGTCCAAGACATATCCGCGATCAACAATTTGTAAACAACGACGGGCATTTTGTTCAACCATAATTACTGTCACTCCAGTGCGATTAATTTCGCGCACTCTTACAAATACTTCATCTTGCAAAGCGGGCGATAGGCCCGCACTTGGTTCATCAAGGAGCAAAACTGAAGGATTCATCATTAACGCCCGCCCCATAGCAACCATTTGGCGTTCACCACCAGAGAGGGAGCCGGCTCTTTGTTTGCGACGAACACCCAGGGTTGGAAAAAGGGAGGTTACAAAATCAAAACGTTCAGTAAATTTGTCAGCGGCTTGGTAAGCGCCCATTTGTAGGTTTTCTTCAATTGTGAGAGATGGGAAAACATTATTTGTTTGTGGCACGAAACCGATTCCCTTATTAACTAGCTCATCAGCGCGCTTATTTGTGATCTCTTCTCCACGCAATTTCACAAAACCATCTCTTACTTTGACCAGACCAAATAGCGCTTTTAGCAAGGTAGATTTTCCGGCGCCATTTGGGCCAATTATTCCGACAAGCTCACCTTCATTTGCATAGAGATCGCACCCATTAAGAATGTTAATGCCAGGAAGATATCCGGCGATTATCCCGCCGGCTTCAAGCAATAGATCATCACCGGCTAATTTTGTAGGTTCCATTTGATTACCCTCGATCCTGTTCAAGAGTAGAGTCATGATGCGCACCAAGGTAAGCGTCAATAACAGCCTTATCGCGCATGACGACATTTGGCGGACCTTCAGCAACAATTTCACCTTGAGCCATCACGATTACCCAATCGCTTATGTCACGCACCATATCCATGTCGTGCTCAACAAATAAAACTGTCATGCCTTCTTCTCTTAAATCCTTAATATGTCCAAGAAGTGATTGCTTAAGAGCTGGGTTCACACCTGCCATTGGTTCATCAAGCATCACCAACTCTGGTTCAACCATCAAGGCTCTGGCCATTTCAAGAAGTTTGCGTTGACCACCAGAAAGAGCGGCTGCGAAATCATCACGCTTATCTATTAATTTAAATCTTGTTAACAACTCTTCACTTCTTGCAGTTGCCGCCTTCTCCTGCGCATTCCAGAGAAATGGAAGTGCAGCTCGCAAAATAGATTCACCTTTTTGTTTTGTAGCGGCAAGTAGCATGTTGTCAATTACAGTTAAGCGGTAAAGAGCCTTTGTTAATTGAAAAGTTCGGACCATTCCCATGCGTGCCACTTTGTGTGGTGGAGTGCCGGAAATTTTGATTCCATTAAAAGTCCATGAACCTTCATCTACTTGGTCAAAGCCGGTCAATAAATTAAAGAATGTAGTTTTTCCAGCACCATTAGGTCCAATGAGCGCAGTGATCGCACCCCTTTGGATTTCAAGGTGGCCAACATTTACTGCAGTTAAACCGCCAAATTTTCGGACAACATTGTCAGCAACGATTATCGGGTCAGGCTTGCATACTCCAGGAGTAGGTGTAAGCCCAGCAAGAGCAGCTAAAGCAATATCTCGACGTGAATTACTTTGACTAGGCGCGGGCATCAAGAGCCAACTCCTTTCGGTCACCAAAAATTCCTTGCGGTCTAAAGATCATCAACAGCATCAATCCAAGACCGACTAACATGAAGCGGATCTGTCCTACTTGATTAACTCCAATGAGCCATTCAGGGATGTACCCAGCGCCGACAGCTTCGCGCAACATCTGCTCTATAAAGACGAGTAAAAACCAAAAGATAATTGAGCCGGCAATTGGCGCAAAGACTCGAGCCGCCCCTCCAAGAATTAAGACGGTGTAGGCAAAGAAGGTAAGTGCAGTTCCGTAATTATCAGGTTGAACAGATTGACGAGAGAGGGCATAAACAAAACCTGCAAAGGAGCCAACAATCCCACCAATAATTAGAGATTGCATTTTGTATAGGTAAACATTTTTACCAAGAGATCGAACTGCTTCTTCATCTTCGCGTATAGCTTTCAGTACCCGTCCCCATGGAGAGCGAACCAGAAGCCACATCACAAAAAGAACAACGAAAACTAAAGCCCATCCGGTAACAACAACCCAGAGATCATTGCCGTTGTAACGCAGGAATGGAGTGTCTAATCCATCTTTAAAGGGATTCAGATCAAAAAAATCTTTTCCAAACTTTCCAGTAATTCCATCTGAACCACCGAGATATTTGTTAAAGGTAGCCGAGCGCGCAATCTGTCGAATAATCTCAGCAGCGGCGATGGTGACAATTGCTAAGTAATCCGCACGCAATCTTAAAGTTGGCAAACCAAGAAGTAGAGCAAGGATTATTGAGTTAAATATGCCAGCTAATAGAGCAGCCCAAAGTGGAAAATTAAATGAAACCACAAGTGTGGCTACGCTATAAGCACCGACCGCTAAAAACCCAGCCTGGCCAAAGTTAAGCAACCCTGTGTATCCAAAATGTATATTCAAACCAATTGCTGCAAGTGCAAAAATGATTGTGTTAACTCCAAGAGCGGCACTAATTGATTGCTGTGCGATAAATATAAAATCCATTAGCCAACCCGTTCTTTCCTGCCGAGGATGCCTTGTGGGCGTACTAATAAAATTATGATCAAAATGAACAAAGCACCAACGTATTTAAGTTCTGTTGGAATAATTAAAGTCGAAAGCTGAATCAAAACACCGATGACCAACGAACCAACTAATGCTCCATAGGCGGTCCCTAAACCACCAAGAGTTACAGCTGCAAAAATCAACAACAACATATCTTGTCCCATTAAGAAACTAACGCCCTGATTTAGAGTGACCATAATTCCGGCAAAGGCTGCTAAGAACGCTCCCATAATCCAAACTGATCTGATTACAGACTCCACTTCGATTCCGGATGCAGCTGCAAGTGCTGGATTATCTGCAACCGCACGACTGGCTTTACCCATTTTGCTACGCAACAACCAAAGAGTGGCACCAACTAACAGAAGTAAGCCGATAGATGTGCTCATCATTGCTTTAGGGGTAATGCTGACCAACCCAATTTCAATTCCTGCTTGTCCGGCAAATTGCGGCAACTGCCTAGTGTCTCCACTAAATATAAATAAGAAAACGTATCGAATAAAAATTGCTAAACCGATTGATACAACGAGCATTGCGATCAATCCGGTACCACGTTTGCGCAAAGGTTTCCACAGCAAGCGATCTTGCAGGTAGCCCCCTATAAAAGCAGAAACAGCAAGTGCAACAGGAATCGCGGCAAAAACTGGCAAGCCCACAATTGCGCTAAAGAAATAAGTGAGTAATCCGCCAAGAGTTAAAAGTTCACCATGTGCAAAATTTGTTAATCCGGTTGTGCCAAATACTAGATTTAAACCAAGTGCAGCCAGAGCAATAATGATGCCAAGAATTAATCCGTCGGCGAGTAATTGCGCTGATTGATCAAGGATCGAAGTTCTTTCGACTCCTGGCCCAATCGGAAACAAAACAGTGAGAGTGCTACCCAGCATGAATACATTTATTTTGCGAGTAGCCTTTGTTGTATCGGTTAATGCTTGTCCACTTGGAAGCGACGATTGATCAAGAGTTACGTCATAGATGCCAGTCGAGGTAACTTCGATTTGCCATTTACCCATAGCATCCGAGGTAAGTTGAGTTGCGAAGCCATTTGGGCCAGTCAGATCAATCCGCACACCTGACAAGGGATTTGAAGTTGAATCTTTAATCTCTCCGACAAGGATTGAGGATGTGCCTGCCGCAAGTGCTGACCCTGAAGTTGAAAATGAAGTAATTAGGAAGAAGGTAGCCAATGCCAGTGCAATCTTGTGCACCAATTTAGCCTTTCCTATATTCATTCTTGATGTGCTCGTTTCCCTTAAGTTGAACGGTAGCGTACACAGAGAAGGCCAAGATAGAACTGCTTAATTTTAATTCTCTTTTTTGAAGTTCAGATTGTCAGGGCGCTCGGGTTTGGCATCACTCAAAATCAAGCAGGTAATCCGAGCAGTACAGGTCCGAACCCCCTCTTCATCTGTGATCACTACTTCATAGCTAGCCAATGTCCGGCCCAAAGATATGGCGGTAGCCACCCCCGTCACAATTCCACTTTTGGCTGCCCGGTGATGGGTGGCACTTATTTCGATTCCAACAATGCGGCGATCAAGTCCGGCATGCAGATGGGAGCCAATTGATCCCAGACTTTCTGCTAAGACCACGTTCGCTCCGCCATGTAAGAGCCCAAAAGGCTGGGTGTTCCCAATAACCGGCATGGTGCCGACCATTCTTTCTGGGGAGGCTTCAATGATCTCGATTCCCATTTTTTGGTCTAAAGCCCCGCGACCCCGTTCATTTAAGGCCGCCAAATTTTCATCGCTCAATTTATTCTCTTTGTTAAGTGCGCTCATCTGCCAATCCTACGCGCTCAACCTAGGATCCAGATATGGGGAAATCCAATTCACCAAACTCACGGCGTCAGCGACGGCTGCTTTTGCTTGATGGCCATTCAATGGCATATCGGGCATTTCACGCATTGCCGGTAGAAAACTTCAAGACTTCAGCCGGATTTCCAACAAATGCTACATATGGATTCACCACAATGTTGCTCAATTTATTGCGAGATATCGAACCAACTCATATCGCGGTTGCATTTGATGTTTCGCGAAAAACTTTTCGTTCTGAGCGTTTCCCTGAGTACAAAGCAAACCGTGCAAAAACTCCAGACGAGTTTCGATCTCAGATGCCTGAAATTTTTGCAATCGTAGATGCTTTAGGAATAAAAAGAATTCAGAAAGAAGGTTTTGAGGCTGATGATCTTATTGCGACATTAGCAACTAATGCAGTCGCCAAGAAATTTGCAGTGGAGATTTGTTCAGGAGATCGTGACACATTTCAATTAGTTACCGATCAGATAACGGTTCTCTATCCCAAAAAAGGCGTCAGCGAGTTAGCCAGAATGACACCGGATGCAGTCTTTGAAAAGTACGGACTAACTCCAAAACAGTATCCAGATTTTGCTGCCCTACGCGGAGACCCAAGTGACAACCTGCCATCTCTGGCAGGTGTTGGTGAAAAAACAGCCACTAAATGGATTGCAGAATATGGCTCTCTTGAAGTTTTGCTGAAAAAATCAGATGAAGTAAGTGGAAAAGTTGGTGAATCGTTACGTGCTGGAATAGAACAGGTCAAGTTGAATCACGAGCTGACACACTTGATTAAAGATGTAGAAATTGAATTAGAGATTGAAGATTTGGAAGTCGCCAACAAGAATTTTAAGGAACTGCGAGAAATTTTTGATCGACTTGAGTTTAGGGCATTAAAAGAGCGAATAAACAAAATGGATAATTCCAGTGAATCAACCATCCCAGCAGTTTCAAAGAGCAGTAAAAGCCAAGTGGATATAAAAATTAAAACAATTGAAAGTTTAAAAGATTTAAAATTAATTGATGAATCACAACTGAGTGCGGTTTCCTACGCGCTCCAGGGTGAGTGGCTATTTGAATTACTGATATCTCAGGGTGGGGAAAGGAATTTCTATCTAAAACATGAGGTCGCCGCAGCTTGGTTACAGAACGAGAAATATAAAAAGATATTTTTTGATTTGAAACAATTGGCCATTCGGGCCGTTGATGGAATCTCTGGAGAATGTATAGATTTAGCTTTGCTTGCATATTTGATTAACCCCGGAGCCAGAACCCCTGAATTAAGTGAAGCAGTAGGCGTTTTGCTCGGTCGTGAGATCGCGGGGCAATCCTTTGAAATAGAGGAAGAGTTACCGATGGAGCTGGATTTTGAGGCACCAAATCTGGAGATTGATAAAACAGCGCTACAAGTGCAGGCTCAAGCGATTCTTGAGCTTTATCCACTTCTTTTGCAAAGAGCCGACCAAACTAAGGCAACGAAATTGGCAAGCGAAATTGAAGTACCTACGGCAATCGCTTTAGCAAATATGGAAAGAATCGGAATCGCTGTAGATGTCAAGGAGATTGCAAGGCTAGAAACATTTTTTGCTAAAGCCAGCCTGGAAGCTGCAGAGGAAGCCCATAAAATAGTCGGTCACGAATTTAATCTCTCTTCTCCAAAGCAATTACAAGAAGTTTTATTTGATGAACTTCAATTGCCTAAAAGCAAAAAGATCAAAACTGGATATACGACCGATGCTGAAGCATTACAACACCTACAAGAGATTACTAAGCATCCAGTTATCGACCAGATTTTGAGATCCCGAGATGTCCTAAAGTTAAAAAGCGTGGTCGAAGGGTTAAGTCGTGCCACTGCCGCAGATGGACGAATTCATACAACTTTCCAGCAGATGGTAACCGCCACCGGAAGGCTTTCTTCGACTGAACCGAATTTACAAAATATTCCAATTAGAAGTGAAGAAGGACGTCTAATTAGAAGTTGCTTTATAGCCGGCAAAGGTTTTGAAAAATTGATGACGGCGGATTACAGCCAAATCGAAATGCGCATCATGGCTCATCTTTCAAATGATAAAGCACTTCTTGCGGCTTTAACTTCTGGTGAGGACTTGCATACAACTGTTGGAGCGCAAGTATTTGGCGTCAAAGTAAATGAAGTGACAACTGAAATGCGCCGCACTATAAAAGCGATGTCTTATGGATTGGCTTATGGTCTTTCGGCTTTTGGTTTATCGCAACAACTTGGAATCTCACCAGTGGCCGCGCAGGAATTGATGAATACTTATTTCGAACGATTCGGTGGTATCCGTGATTATTTAGCAGATGTTGTCATTGAAGCGCGCAAAGTTGGTTACACCGAAACTATTTTAGGTCGTCGTCGTTACCTACCTGATCTGCAAAGTGATGTAAAAACCCGCAGGGATATTGCAGAGCGGATGGCGTTAAATGCACCGATTCAAGGTTCGGCTGCTGACATCATGAAATTGGCGATGTTGAAAGTTGGAAACGCAATCTCTGCAGCTAATTTGAAATCTCGAATTTTGTTACAAGTTCATGATGAACTGGTTTTAGAAGTTGCTACAGGGGAAGCCGAACTTCTCTCCGAAATTGTCCGCGCTCAGATGGGGGATGCATTTGCACTTAATGCACCCTTGGCAGTGAATATTGGGTTCGGTGCTAATTGGGAGTTAGCAGCCCATTAATTAGATCGCCGAATCACGCTTTTGAGCGGGGTTTTCAAGTGAAATACCCTGAAATTGACCGGCTCTTACGCCTAGCCGTAGCCTTGCCCGCTGTCCCTATTCCTACTACCCACTACCTTCGGAGCAACTTGAGCAACGCACCTGCAGTCGCAATTAATGACATTGGATCAGCCGCCGATTTTATGGCCGCAATTGAAGGAACAATAAAGAATTTTAACGATGGAGACCTTGTAGAAGGAATCATCGTTCAAGTAGATCGAGATGAAGTTCTCGTAGACATTGGCTACAAAACAGAAGGTGTAATCCCTTCTCGTGAACTTTCAATCAAACATGATATTGATCCACATGAGATTGTTTCAGTGGGGGATCGCATCGAAGCACTCGTCTTGCAAAAAGAAGATAAAGAGGGACGCTTAATTCTTTCCAAGAAGCGCGCAACATACGAGCGTGCATGGGGAACTATTGAAGAAATGAAAGAGCGCGACGAAGTTGTTAAGGGAACAATTATTGAAGTTGTTAAAGGTGGCTTAATCGTTGACATCGGACTTCGTGGCTTCTTGCCAGCATCTCTTGTAGAGATGAGACGTGTTCGTGATTTAACTCCATATATTGGTAAAGAGATCGAAGCTCGAATCATCGAACTCGACAAAAACCGGAACAACGTAGTTTTGTCTCGTCGTGCATTTCTTGAGCAAAGCCAATCAGAGACTCGTACAACTTTCTTGAATCAACTTCAAAAAGGTCAAGTACGTTCCGGAACCATTTCTTCAATTGTTAACTTCGGTGCATTTGTTGATCTTGGTGGAGTTGATGGCCTAGTTCACGTAAGCGAACTTTCATGGAAACATATCGATCATCCAAACGAGGTCGTTGAAGTTGGTATGCCGGTAACTGTTGAAGTTCTTGAAGTAGATTTCGAGCGCGAGCGCGTTTCGCTGTCACTTAAAGCAACACAAGAGGATCCTTGGCAGCACTTTGCACGCACAAATGCGATTGACCAGGTTGTTGCTGGCAAAGTAACCAAATTGGTTCCATTCGGCGCATTTGTAAGAGTGCATGAAGGTATTGAAGGTTTGGTTCATATTTCTGAACTTGCAGAGCGCCATGTTGAAATTCCAGAGCAAGTAGTTCAAGTTGATGATGATATTTTCGTAAAGATCATTGATATTGATCTTGAGCGTCGTCGCGTTTCACTTTCATTAAAGCAAGCCAATGAAGGACATGAAGTTGTGATCGAAGCATTTGATCCAACTCAATATGGAATGCCTGCACGTTACGACGAAGCAGGTAATTTCATTTACCCAGAAGGTTTCGATCCTGATTCACAGGAATGGAAGCCAGGATTTGAAACCCAACGCGAAGAGTGGGAACGTCAATACACCGAGGCACAAGCTCGTTTCATTGCCCATAAAAAGCAACGTGACGAAGCAAAAGCCAGCGACGCTGCAACAGCGGCAACCTCAGATGCTGCAGAAAGCACTGAAACCCCTGCTGCTGAATAGGTAATTTGCGGTCTGTACGGTTTAAGTGGTCGAGTACTTGGGTACTTGAGTAGTTTGTACTAGTGATTCTAATTGCCCTAACGGGCGGCATCGGCTCGGGCAAGTCCCGGGCCGCTGCCATTCTCCAAGAGTTTGGTGCTCATTCAATCAGCGCAGATATGTTGGCTCGAGAAGTGCTTGAGCGGGGCGAAAACGGTTACAACGAAGTTGTTGCTCACTTTGGAGATGAAATTCTCAATGAGGGTCAGATTGATCGAAAAAAATTGGCAGAGATAGTTTTCAGAGACTCGAAGCAATTGGAAGTGTTGGAATCTATTACCCATCCATTGATTAGAGCGAAGTTTGTTTCGAAAACGCGATCCTTGCCGGAGGCATCTGTCGTCGTCTATGAAATTCCTTTGCTTGCAGAATCAATCTCGCGACAAAAGCAATTAGATTTCGACCATGTAATTGTTCTCGAGAGTAAAACTGAGATACGAATTAGCAGATTAATCGAGCGCGGTTTGAGTGCAAAAGAGGCACAGTTGCGAATTGCTAATCAGCATTCGGATGAGCAAAGAAAAAAGATTGCAACTCACCTAATCAACAACGAGGGTTCGCCTGAAGAACTAAAAGATACACTATCTCAGTGGTGGAGTAAATTCATTTCACCAGAGATTGCCAAGTGAAGTAGCGTTGATAGATGCGTCCTGAGATCAGCCGTAAAATGCGGCCATTCGAAGTAATCAGTGATTTTTCTCCAGATGGAGATCAGCCAACTGCGATTGCTGAATTAACTCAAAGATTATTGAATAAAGAAAAAGATGTTGTTCTACTAGGTGCTACTGGAACTGGAAAATCAGCAACAGCAGCTTGGTTGATTGAAAAACTACAGCGCCCAACTTTGGTACTTGCACCAAATAAGACCTTGGCTGCGCAATTGACTCATGAGTTTCGAGAACTTTTACCTGATGCCGCAGTCGAATACTGTGTTTCTTATTATGATTATTATCAACCAGACGCTTACGTTCCGCAGACCGATACTTTTATTGAAAAAGACTCATCAATAAACTCTGAAGTAGAGCGCTTGCGATATTCGGCAACTCACTCTTTATTGACGCGCAGAGATGTGATAGTTGTTTCGACCGTTTCGTGCATTTACGGATTAGGAACACCACAGGAATATGTGGATGCGATGCTCGAAATTAATGTGGGAGATACTTTTGAGCGAAATAAACTTTTACGCCGATTCGTAGATATGCAGTATTCGCGAAATGACGTGGCTTTTGAACGTGGCACATTTCGGGTGCGAGGCGACACAATTGAGATTATTCCGGTGTATCAAGAGACTGCTCTACGTATCGAGATGTTCGGTGATGAGATTGAAAGAATCCTAACCCTTCACCCGATTACTGGAGAAGTTTTAGCAGAAGATACCCAGGCATTCATTTTCCCAGCATCACATTATGCGGCAAGTAAAGAAACGATGGAACGGGCGATATCTGAAATCGAAAGTGAACTCGCCCAACAACTAGAACTATTTGATAAACAAGGAAAACTTTTAGAAGCTCAACGTCTTCGCATGCGAACAACTTTTGATATCGAGATGATTAGGCAACTGGGATACTGCTCTGGAATCGAGAATTATTCCAGGCAGATCGATGGACGAACTCCGGGATCAGCACCAAACTGCTTGTTAGATTATTTCCCAGAAGATTTCCTATGCATAATTGATGAATCACATGTAACTGTTCCACAGATAGGTGCAATGTTTGAAGGTGACTCATCCAGAAAACGGACATTAGTTGAACATGGTTTTAGATTGCCAAGTGCAATGGACAATCGGCCGTTGAAGTGGGCTGAATTTTTGGAAAGAGTTGACCAAAAAGTTTATCTCTCAGCTACTCCAGGAAAATATGAATTGGGAGTAGCCGATGGGGTCGTCGAGCAGGTAATCAGACCTACAGGATTAATTGATCCGAAGATTGTTCTCAAGCCAACTACTGGTCAGGTTGATGACTTAATTGCCCAAATAAGAATGAGAAGCGAAAAAAATGAAAGAGTGTTAGTAACAACTTTAACTAAAAAAATGTCAGAGGATTTAACTGATTATTTGTTAGAGATGGATATTCGAGTTAGGTATTTACATTCAGAGGTAGATACTTTGCGAAGAGTAGAACTCCTTAGAGAATTACGCTTGGGTGAATATGACGTCCTTATTGGTATTAACTTACTCCGCGAGGGACTGGACTTACCTGAGGTTTCGTTAGTGGCTATTCTTGATGCCGATAAAGAAGGTTTTTTAAGATCTACTACTTCGCTAATTCAAACCATAGGTAGAGCAGCAAGAAACGTATCCGGTGAAGTCCATATGTACGCCGACAGGATTACAGATTCCATGCAACGAGCTATCGATGAGACAAATCGACGCAGAGAAAAACAAGTCGCTTACAACACCGAGAAAGGATTAGACCCACAACCACTTCGCAAGCGCATAGCTGACATCACGGATTCCATAACCAGGGAAGAGGAAGATTCTGAGCAATTACTGGCGAAAGCGAACCGGAACAATCGAGGGTCAGATCCGTCCATAGGGGGATTCAAGAGCAAGAGCCTTCTCGCTGGGAAAGGTGGAGCGGCATTACCTAAGATGGAGTTATTGGATCTTATTGAATCCTTGACCGCCCAGATGCGATCAGCTGCGGAAAACCTTCATTTTGAGTTAGCTGCGCGTTTGCGAGATGAGATTCATGAATTAAAACGCGAATTGCGCGGAATGGAGACAGCCGGATTATGAGCGACCACCTGATTGTAAGGGGAGCAAGGGAACACAATTTAAAAAATATTTCAATTGAAATTCCCAGAAACTCACTTGTGGTCTTTACCGGATTATCCGGCTCGGGTAAATCAAGTTTAGCTTTCGATACTATTTTTGCAGAAGGACAGCGGAGATATGTTGAATCTTTAAGTGCATACGCGCGACAATTTTTGGGCCAATTAGATAAACCAGATGTTGATTTTATCGAGGGACTTTCACCAGCTGTTTCGATTGACCAAAAGTCTACAAACCGTAATCCAAGATCAACGGTTGGAACGATTACTGAAGCCTATGATTATTTTAGATTGCTATATGCAAGAGCAGGAAAACCTCACTGTCCGAAGTGCGGTGATGAAGTTTCTCGTCAGTCACCTCAACAAATAGTCGATCAGATTTTGGCACTTCCTGATGAAACGAAATTTCATGTTCTTGCTCCAATTGTCCGAGCACGCAAAGGTGAATTCGTAGATATATTTAAAGATTTAACTTTACAAGGATTTTCAAGAGCAAGAGTCGATGGGAAAGTTTTTTCGTTAGATGAAATTCCAGAACTTAAGAAGCAAGAAAAACACACCATTGAAGTAGTGGTTGACAGATTAAGTGCAAAAGCAAGTTCACAACAGAGATTAACTGATTCAGTAGAAACTGCGCTAAAACTTGCTAACGGTATCGTGATTCTTGAATTTGTTGACGAACCAGTAAAATCACCAAATCGAGAAAAAAGCTTCAGCGAAAAAATGGCTTGCATGAAGTGCGAGATCTCTATTGAGGAGTTTGAACCAAGATCTTTCTCTTTTAACTCTCCTTTTGGAGCGTGTGGAGAATGTGATGGAATCGGAACCCGACTAGTTGTTGATGAAGAGTTGGTGATTCCAGATGATTCTATTTCAATCTCTGAAGGTGCTATCGCACCTTGGTCCCTTGGTACCAGTTCTGAATACTTTGAAAGGTTATTAGAAGGATTAGGCAAGGAATTAACTTTTTCCATGGATGCACCCTGGAAGAAATTGAGCGCCAAGGTTAAAGATGCAATTCTCAATGGTTACGACTACGAGGTTCATGTTAAGTACCGGAATCGTTATGGAAGAACTCGTCAGTACACAACAGGATTTGAAGGCGTAATTCCATTCCTTGAGCGCCGTCACGGAGAAACAGATAGCGACCAAAGTAGAGATCGACTTGAGGCTTTCATGCGTCAGACTCCGTGCGCCGTATGTAAAGGTGCAAGGCTTAAAAGTGAAATCTTGGCAGTAACTCTTGACGGATTAAATATTGCCCAACTTTGTGCATTGCCAATAAATGAATGTGCCAAATTTCTGCAGAAATTAACGCTTGGCAAAAGAGAGCGTCAAATTGCTGAACGCGTATTGAAAGAAGTCAACGCTCGCCTCGGATTTCTTTTAGATGTGGGCCTTGATTATTTGTCGTTAGATCGCCCAGCAGGATCGCTATCGGGTGGCGAAGCCCAACGAATTAGATTAGCAACTCAGATTGGTTCAGGTCTGGTTGGAGTTCTTTATGTTCTAGATGAGCCAAGTATCGGGCTTCATCAACGCGACAATGTCCGATTAATTGAAACTCTTACAAGATTAAGGGACCTTGGAAATACGCTAATTGTCGTAGAACATGACGAAGAGACAATTAGAGCTGCGGATTGGATTGTAGATATTGGGCCCGGAGCAGGAGAGCACGGCGGAGAAGTCGTTGTTTCAGGAGACTATAAATCTTTACTGTCAGAAAAGAAATCAATTACTGGTGCATATCTATCTGGCAGAAGAAGTATCGAGATACCCAAAAAGCGAAGAGCTATAGATCCAAAAAGACAATTGGTAGTAAAGGCTGCACGAGAAAATAACTTACAAAATATTGACGTCGCTTTCCCATTATCGACTTTTATCGCGGTGACCGGAGTTAGTGGATCTGGTAAATCTACATTAGTCAACGAAATTCTCTACACATCGCTAGCAAATAAATTAAATGGTGCCCGGATGGTTCCAGGACGACATCGAACGATTACAGGCGTTGATCAGTTAGACAAAATTGTCCACGTTGATCAATCACCAATTGGCAGAACGCCAAGATCTAACGCAGCAACTTATACGGGATTATTTGACAAAGTCAGAGCCTTATTTGCCGAGACAAATGAAGCCAAAGTGCGCGGTTACCAACAAGGAAGATTCTCATTCAACGTAAAAGGTGGACGCTGTGAGAACTGTTCTGGAGATGGAACCATCACGATTGAAATGAATTTCTTGCCAGATGTATACGTTCCATGCGAAGTCTGCCATGGTGCTAGATATAACCGTGAAACCTTAGAAGTTCATTACAAGGGTAAAACTATTGCGGACGTCTTAAATATGCCGATTGAGCAGGCAAATGAATTCTTTGAAGCCGTGCCAGCAATCGCCAGATACTTAAAAACTTTATGTGATGTGGGACTTGGTTATGTTCGACTAGGACAATCAGCACCAACTCTTTCTGGTGGTGAAGCTCAACGAGTCAAGTTAGCCACTGAATTACAACGTAGGTCTACTGGCAGAACTATCTATGTTTTAGATGAACCAACAACTGGACTTCACTTCGAAGATGTAAGTAAATTGCTTATAGTTCTAAACCGTTTAGTTAATGCAGGAAACACGGTTGTCGTCATTGAACATAATTTGGATGTTATTAAATGTGCAGATTGGGTGATAGATCTTGGTCCTGAAGGTGGATCAAGGGGAGGCAGTGTCATCGCTGAAGGCACACCTGAAGACGTAGCCAAGGACAAGAAAAGTTTTACTGGCGTATTTTTAAAGCAAGTTCTAAGCGGGAGAAGTAGTGGCTGATCCGCTTTCCTACCGACCTGAAAATATTCCAACAGAGCCAGGCGTTTATAGGTTTAGAAATCCAGCGGGAAAAATTATTTATGTTGGAAAAGCAAAAAATTTGCGTTCAAGACTGAGCTCATATTTCCAAAAAAACTTACCAGAAAAAACAAAACAAATGGTTTGGACAGCCTCAAGTGTTGATTGGACAATAGTAAAAAATGAGATAGAGGCATTGCAATTAGAGTTCACCTGGATTCGGAGTGAGTCACCTAGATTTAATGTAATTTTCCGTGATGATAAGTCATATCCATATTTAGCAGTTTCCAGCAAGGACAAATTTCCAAGATTATTCATTACCAGAAAAGAAAAACAAAAAGATGTTAAGTATTTTGGTCCATATCCGCATGCTTGGGCTTTACGTGAACTCTATGATTTAGTTCAGTCATCCTTCCCGATCAGATCATGTAGTGCTGGAGTTTTTAACTCGGCAAAAAGATCAGGGAGACCTTGTTTACTTGGATTTATCGATAAATGCGCCGCTCCATGCGTAGGGAAGATTTCAGAAGTAGAACACGTGCAACTTACGAGAGAACTAGTGAATTTTCTCTCCGAAGATCCAACAAAACTTATGGTCACTTTGACAAAAGAAATGGAAGCTCTGTCTGCAAAAGAAGAGTTCGAAAAAGCGGCTCGTGTTAGAGATCGAGTTGCAGCACTCGAAAAGATTTCAACGACAAACACCGTGGTTTTGCCCGATCAAACCGACGCAGATATTTTCGGTTTGCACTTAGAAGAGATAGATGCGGCAGTTACTCTTTTTTTGGTTCGCAAAGGCAGAATTCTGGGCGCTAGATCCTGGATTGTTGAACGGCCAGATGAATCCGCTCCGGAAGAAATTATGGAAAAAATTCTGCTAAATCATTACTTGGCGGACGGTTTAGAGGATTTCCCGAGAGAAGTCCTAGTTTCATTTTTGCCAGAATCTAGCAACTCAGTTGAGGAGATTATTTCTGAGCGAAGTGGGCATCGCATGGAAATCAGAGTCCCTCAAAGAGGCGAGAAAAAAGAACTACACGAAACAGTTATTAGGAACTCTCAAGATGCACTCAATCGCTACCGATTGAAAAGAACAAGTGATTTGAGTACTAGAACTCAAGCATTAGCTCAATTACAAGAATCACTTGAAATGAATGAAGCTCCGCTACGAATAGAGTGTTTTGATATTTCCAATTTGCTAGGCACGCAAATGGTTGCTTCTATGGTGGTGTTCGAAGATGGAGTTCCTAAAAAATCCGAGTATCGGAGATTTGAAATCAATCTTCCTGAGAACGGAACTCTTGATGACACTGCTGCAATAAATCAGGTATTGACTCGAAGACTTAATCGCTTGAAAATTGAAAATGACTTAGACGAGAACAATAGAGATGAAAAATTGGTCAAAAAGTTTGCTTACAAACCACAGTTAATTATTGTGGATGGAGGCAAGCCGCAAGTGAGTGCGGCTGCAAGAGCTTTGGAAGGATTTGACATTGCATTTTGCGGCATAGCCAAGCGGCTTGAAGAAGTGTGGCTTCCAAATCAAAAAGATCCAATAATTTTCCCACGTAACAGCGAAGCGATGTATTTGGTGCAACGTATTCGTGATGAGGCTCATCGTTTTGCGATCACGTATCACCGTTCGAAACGGTCAAAAGCGATGTTGGAATCTACGCTGGAAGATATTCCAGGATTGGGTCAAGCAAGAGCTCGTTCACTTATTGCCCATTTTGGATCTGTGGCAAAGTTGAAAGCAGCATCCGAGGAGCAGGTGGCCCAACTTCCGGGAATTGGTATTAAATTGGCGAAAGTGATTGTGGAGTATTTGGCGGGATCAACCACGACAGGAGAGGCATCGTTAATTCCTGGAATCGATATGGCGACAGGGGAGATACTTGACAGCTGAGGATGATAGTCAAGTGGGCCACATAATAGGTCTGTAGTTATCCGCGATATTGCACAGGAGGACAGGAGCAGGGGTCATGGAAGTAGTAATAATCACTGGAATGTCGGGTGCTGGTAGATCTACGGCAGCTCATGTGCTTGAAGATAGCAATTGGTATGTCGTTGATAATTTGCCTCCCGCGATGCTGCTCCCACTAATCAAAGAAGTAGAAGGTGAGCATCAAAAAGTTGCTGTTGTAATTGATGTACGTAGTAGAGCCTTTTTTGAAGAGTTGGCTCAATCTCTTGCTGCACTAAAGCAGATGCAAGTAAATGTAAGAATTCTATTTTTAGATTCAGCTGATGAGATATTGGTGAGAAGGTACGAGGCAACTCGTCGACCTCATCCTTTGCAGGCTGGAGACCGAATTTTTGATGGAGTTACTCGAGAGCGGAAGTTGCTTGGCGACTTAAGAGCGACGGCAGATATAGTGTTGGATACGAGCGCACTAAATGTGCATCAACTCGGAAACAAAATCGGCGAAGTTTTTGCGCAACTCAGTGATCGCGGCATTCATCTTTCACTACTTTCTTTCGGATATAAATTTGGAATTCCTTATGATGCGGATTTTATTTTGGATTGTCGATTCATACCAAATCCACATTGGGTGCCCGAGTTGCAGCCATTATCAGGAAAAGATGGTGCAGTTGCAAAAATGGTTTTAGATAATACCGCGACTAAAGATTTTATCAATAATTTTTTGCAGCTATTTAACGGAACAAAAGATGGCTTCCTGCAAGAAGGTAAAAGGTACTTAACAATTGCAATAGGGTGCACCGGCGGACGTCACCGAAGTGTCGCAGTCAGCGAATTTTTAGCTAACGAGTTTAGAAATCAAAAAATTGATACAACATTGAATCATCGAGATTTGGATCGCTAGTGAGCACTCCAATTGTGGCTTTTGGCGGAGGACATGGGCTCGCGGCCATGTTAAGCGCTTTGAGAGATATCAGTAGTGAGATCACTGCTGTTGTTACCGTTGCCGACAATGGAGGATCCAGCGGTCAGCTTCGCTCTGAATTTGGAGTGATGCCACCAGGAGATCTGCGCATGGCGCTATCAGCTTTATGTTCTGATGATGAATGGGGAAGCAGTTGGGCACAGACATTGCAACACCGCTTTGAAAGTGCAGGACCATTAAACGGTCATGCCTTGGGAAATTTACTACTCACTGCCCTTTGGAATTTGAATAATGATCCCGTAGTTGGCCTAGACAAGGTCGGTGAACTTTTGCGAATTGTAGGGAGAGTGCTGCCAATGGCTGCCATCCCAATTGAGATTGAAGCAACGTTAAAACCACTCTCTAATAGTCAGACAGGAAGAGTGATTCGCGGGCAAGTTGAAGTTGCAGAGGCTGCGAGTGAAGTTGTCAGCGTTCGCTTAATTCCAGATTCCCCTCCAGTCCTGTCTGAGGTTCTGGAAGCAATCGAAAAGGCAGAATGGATAACCATTGGACCTGGCTCTTGGTATTCCAGTGTTTTACCGCATCTCCTTGTTCCACAAATTCGAACAGCGCTAGCGACCACAAATGCCAAAATTGTGGTGTTTTTGAACCTTGATGCACGGACCATTAAGGATGAAGCAAGTGCCCTTTCACCTGAAGTTCAAATTGAATTTCTGAAAACTCATGCACCAGAGGTCAAAATCGACTACCTTGTCGCTGATAACTCCATAAAAACCACTGGACTCGAAGCAATTGCACGGAAGTATGAAGCGCAATTAATCCTGAGTGATTTAGCCCAACATCCAGGAAGCGATCAACATGATCGTTTCAAGGTACTTTCCACCTTAAAGAATTTGATTGGATAAATGAATGGCAACAAAATGGCTATGACAGCAGCAGTTAAGGACGAGTTGAGCCGTTTAGCGGTTTCAAAGCCATGCTGTCGAAAAGCAGAAGTTTCTGCGCTACTTAGATTTGCTGGCGGATTACATTTAACAGGTGGAAAAGTTGTAGTAGAGGTTGAGTTAGATACCGCACAAAGTGCACGGCGACTCAGAAAAGAAATTTCTGAAATTTATGGACATGAAAGCGACCTAACCGTTGTTTCTCCGGGTGGAATGCGCAAAGCCAGTAGGTACATGGTCCGAGTTGCCGAAACAGGAGAGGCGCTTGCCAGGCAAACAGGTTTAATCGATTCAAACGGCAGGCCGATTCGAGGATTACCGCCGCAAGTTGTTTCCGCTGCTAAGTGCGATGCAGAAGCAGCATGGCGCGGGGCATTTTTGGCGCATGGTTCTCTGACTGAACCTGGAAGATCTTCCGCGTTAGAGATAACTGCACCTGGACCAGAAGCGGCATTAGCTTTGGTTGGCGCTGCAAGGAGATTGGGAATCACTGCAAAGGCTCGTGAAGTTAGAGGTGTGGATCGAGTAGTTCTGCGTGATGGAGATGCAATTGGTGCACTGCTTACTTTAATGGGAGCACATGAGAGTGTTCTTGCATGGGAAGAACGCAGAATGCGTCGCGAAGTTCGTGCGACCGCAAATCGATTAGCAAACTTTGATGATGCAAATTTACGAAGATCAGCAAGAGCTGCAGTTGCTGCTGCTGCAAGAGTCGCTCGTGCTATCGAAATATTAGGAGAAGACATACCGCAACATCTTTTGGAAGCAGGTCAACTTCGCATAGAGCACGGTCAAGCAAGTCTCGAAGAGCTCGGTTCACTTGCAACTCCACCAATGACAAAAGATGCAATTGCTGGTCGAATTCGCCGTTTATTAGCAATGGCAGATAAAAGAGCCACAGAATTGGGAATTGCAGATACAGAGGCCGGAATTCCGCCCGAATTGCTAGAGGATTCACAAGAATAAGCGAGCAGTGGGTTTCATCGAAATGATAAGGTTGGCGTTGGCAATGCTTACAGGTTTTTAGTGAAGTTTTTGTTTAGAAACAATTGCATTTTAATTTAGGGAGTTCCAGATGGTAGCCGTGGGAATCAATGGATTTGGAAGAATTGGCCGTAATTATTTCCGCGCAGCTCTTGCCCCAAACTCAGGGGTTGAAATTGTTGGCATTAATGATTTAACCGACACCGCCACGCTGGCTCATCTTTTAAAATATGACTCAATCCTTGGACGTCTAGGCCAAGAAATTTCATTCACTTCAGATTCTTTGACAGTCGGATCGAAAACCATAAAAGTTTCAGCAGAGAGAGATCCTGCAGCATTGCCATGGTCGGCTTTAGGTGTCGATATCGCTATCGAATCAACTGGCATTTTCACTAAAGCGGCAGATGCTAAAAAACATTTAACAGCAGGTGCAAAAAAAGTAATTATTTCAGCTCCAGCAACAGATGAAGATATAACTGTAGTAATGGGTGTTAACCATCTAAAATATAACCCGGCCAATCACCACATAATTTCAAACGCATCATGCACCACAAACTGTTTGGCACCTATGGCCAAGGTTTTGCAAGATGAGTTTGGAATTGAACGTGGAATGATGACCACAATTCATGCATATACAAATGACCAAGTAATTTTAGATTTGCCACATAAAGATTTAAGACGAGGTCGCGCAGCCGCTATTTCTATAATTCCAAGCAGTACCGGTGCAGCCAAAGCAATTAGTTTGGTTTTACCGGAGTTAAAGGGAAAACTTGATGGATACGCTTTGCGCGTCCCAGTGCCAGTTGGTTCAGTGACAGATCTGACGGTTGAACTAAGTAAAGAAGTTTCAGCGGCAGATATCAATGCTGCAATGAAGAAAGCCAGTGAGGGCTCCTTAAAGGGAGTGCTTGAGTACACGGAAGATTCGATAGTTTCAGCAGATATTGTGACTAATCCATCATCGTGCATTTTTGATAGTCAATTAACAAAGACAATAGGTAAAACTGCAAAAGTTGTCGGCTGGTATGACAATGAGTGGGGATATTCAAATCGCTTAGTGGATCTCACAACTTTTGTTGCTCAATCATTATAAGTGGCAATAGAGAATGAGAACTCTCGAAGATTTTGATTTCGCGGGCAAATCAATTATTTTGCGTTGTGATTTAAATGTCCCACTAGATGGAAATCTGATCACAGACGATGGCCGAATCAAAGCATCTTTACCCACTATTAAATATCTCTTAGATGATGGTGCCAGAATTACAATTTTGGCTCATTTAGGCCGTCCAAAAAATGGCTTCGAAAATTCATTTTCACTTGCTCCCGTGGCTAGCAGATTGAGTGAACTGTTAGATCTTCCTGTCGTGCTCGCTAAAGAACTATCTGACTTAAGTGGTAATTCAAATTCAACAAACAAGATCCAAATGCTAGAAAACATTAGATTCTTCCCGGAAGAAACCAGTAAAGACGAAAATGAACGGTCAGCTTTTGCAAAACAATTAGCTGAATTTGGCGATATATATGTTGGAGATGGTTTTGGTGCGGTCCATCGAAAACACGCCTCTGTCTACGAATTACCAAAATTGATACCAAATGCCGCAGGTAAGTTGATAACGGCGGAGGTTGAAGTGCTAAAGAAGTTAACCGAGAATCCAACAAGACCTTATGCAGTAGTGCTCGGTGGCGCGAAAGTTTCCGACAAAATTGGAGTCATTTCAAATTTGATTGAAAAAGTTGATGTGCTTGCTATCGGCGGTGGCATGGTATTCACCTTTATTAGCGCACTTGGTCATCAAATTGGAAAGAGCATGGTCGATTTAGAATTAATCGACAATGTTAAAGTGCTAATTAAACGTGCAGAGGAATCAAATGTTAAATTATTACTACCTTCAGACGTGGTCGTAGCCCCATCTTTCACAAAAAATGCGCCAGCAACTGTGGTTTCTGTGAACAAAATTCCGGCCGACCAAATGGGATTAGATATTGGTCCTGATTCGGCTAAAGCTTATGTATTGGCGTTACAAGGTTGCGAAACTGTTTTCTGGAATGGCCCTATGGGGGTTTTTGAGTTTCCATCATTTGCCCATGGAACTAGAACTGTGGCACAAGCACTTAGTGAAAATTCTGGGTTTTGTGTCGTGGGTGGCGGAGATTCGGCGGCTGCTATCCGTACGATGGGCTTTGATGATGAGCAGTTCGGTTACATATCAACCGGAGGCGGAGCATCACTGGAATACCTTGAAGGAAAACTCCTTCCTGGATTAATCGCACTGGAGTCTTGATGTCACGTAAGCCATTAATAGCCGGTAATTGGAAGATGAACTTAAATCATCTTGAGGCGATTGCAGTCGTGCAAAAGTTGGCATTTATGGTTGACGACAAAGATTTCGATGCCGTAGATGTCGCTGTCATTCCACCATTTACTGACATCCGCTCGGTACAAACTTTGATCGATGGCGATAGGTTGCGTTTACTTTATGGAGCCCAGGATCTATCTCCAAAAAATTCAGGTGCGTTTACCGGAGATATATCTGGGGCGATGTTGGCAAAACTCGGCTGCACTTTTGTAATTGTTGGACACAGCGAAAGACGCGAACATCACAATGAGGATGATTCGATGGTAAACAGTAAACTCAAAGCAGCATTAACAAACGGAATCTCACCAATTTTATGTGTTGGCGAAAGTGCTCTCATCAGAGCAGAAAATGGGCAAGTGGCTCATGTAATTTCACAATTGAAATCAGCTTTGAGTGGGATTACACCTGCGCAAGTTAAAAAAATTGTAATTGCCTACGAACCAATCTGGGCGATCGGGACTGGGAATGTGGCAACTCCTGAAGATGCACAAAATATGGCGCAGGCCATCAGGGCACAAATTGCAAAAGTAGCCGGGGCTGAAATTGGGGAAAGTATGCGGATCCTCTACGGTGGATCGGTTAAATCTGGAACTATCCGTGAAATCATGGCTGGGGCTGACGTTGACGGCGCATTGGTAGGGGGAGCGAGCCTTGAACCTGAGGAGTTTGCCCGAATCGCTAAATTTCACCGGTAGACTCACATCTCTTGGGTTAGGGTCTAAAGCCAACGGATGAGGAAATTAGGGAGCTGTAATGATCTTGGGATTATCTATATTTTTGATGGCCTTGAGCGCATTGATGATTTTGTTGGTCTTGCTTCATAAAGGAAAAGGTAGCGGATTATCTGATCTATTTGGTGGAGGAGTTTCCTCAAACTACGGTGGCTCATCAGTTGTCGAACGAAACCTTGATCGCATCACAATTGTCGTTGGTGGATTATGGTTTGCCGCTATCGTTGCTTTAAGTTTGTTATTAAAGAATTAAATAACTTTTTATCAGGGTAATCAAAAGGAGTAGTAAATGGCTGGTGGAAGCGCAATTCGCGGTAGTCGCGTTGGAGCAGGCCCAATGGGTGAAGCAGAACGTGGCGATGCAATAGCAAGATTTCGCATCTCATACTGGTGCGCAAATGACCACGAGACCAGGCCGTCTTTTGCCGATGACGGTTCAGTAACTCCACCAGATGAGTGGGATTGTCCTCGGTGTGGATTTCCAGCCGGTCGCGACCGCAATGCTCCACCAAAGCCAATTAAGAATGAACCTTATAAAACACATTTAGCTTATGTAAAAGAACGCAGAACTGACACCGAAGGTGCCGCATTACTTGAAGAAGCTCTTAAAAGACTTCGCGGAGAGATTGATTAATTTTATTTAGAGTCAAATCTTTCGTTAAAGTCAGATATAGAACATTTAACTTACTTTCAATCAAAGCAGCTAAATCTCCCATAGCTTGAGCTTTTTGTAATTGTGCAAAGGTGTAACTCTGTCCGGGAATCGCTAAATCCTCCTCGACGTCATGAGTTAGAATTAGAAATGATCCAGTAGGAACTCCACCTTTGTGGAATTGCCCAGTTGAGTGAAGATATCTCGGGCCCCATCCAACTGTGATTGGAAAATCAAATCTATTTCTTAAAGCACCTGTTAATTCATTGATCTGCTCCTCATAGGATTTGGGCAAGAAAGCAAGTATTCCAAGGTAGCCAATAGGGTTAGTTTTTAAAATAAAATCTTTCAATAAACTCAGAAGTTGATTATCTGGGATTTTCATAATGGAGCTTTGCTTGTCTGCCAAAACCGAATTTGCACGCTCTTTCGCGAGGGTCACGTTTGGTTGATCAAAGGGATTAACTTCGATCAGATAACACAGCAGAGCGGTGGTCCACTCCCAAAAAATAAATTGACCACCAAGAGATGTGCTCAAGTACACCTCATTCTTGTGATTTTCACCTGAAGAGGGAGCGAAAACAATCCTGATAATGTCAGAATTTTTAGAGCGTTCGCTTTCTATTACCGGCAGAAGACCTTTTCCTTCTTTGCCAGTTGATTCCGCAATCAATTGTTCAATCCATTGGCTCAAAGGCGTCTCGGGCAACGAAATGAAAGTGGCACCATTTTGATAAATTGCCAACGCAAGTAAGACAGCAGGATTGCTTGGTTTAGCTAATTCGAGGGCAATATCATGGGCTTCGTCAAGTAAAATTGATACATCAATTCCACAAATGGCTGCTGGCGCTAAGCCGAAAGCAGACAAGGCGCTAAACCTTCCACCCACATCAGCGAATCCATTTAATACTTGAACGGCGTGCTCTTTTGCCCAAATCTCCAAAGCAGAATTAGGATCAGTTATAACTAAAAGATGGTCACGAATATCTAATTTCTGCTTTATCAACTCTGCGTGGAAGAGTACTCGATGAGAGTTAGTTTCAATAGTACTTCCAGATTTAGAAGCAAATATAAATAATGTATGGCTCAAATCTGATTCTAGAATTGGAAGTAAATCCGCTGGATCAGTCGAATCTAGGATTATTAATGGAAGTTCTGTTTCTAGATTTGAGGCTGCAATAACTTCAGGTGCCAGTGAAGAGCCGCCCATACCGCACAGGAGTATTCGAGATATAGAATTTTTACGGCGTAGTGCAGCGATGGCATCAAATTTAGGCAAGAGATGATTGGATTTTGTAGGTAAATCAATCCATCCCAAGCGATTTAAAACTTCATTTTCAGCAGATTTACCCCAAAGGAGAGAATCGCGATTTAATAATCTCTCATTAGCTAAATTCAATTTTTCAAGAAGAGTGCTTTTGGCAGCCAAATCAATCGGCAAACCAGTTATAGAGATCACGCTAGTGCTTGCTCAACTGTTTGCAGTAGATGGTTCCATGATTCCTCGAACTTCTTTATCCCATCAACTTCCAGATCGTTCACAATTTTGTTGTAATCAATTCCTATATTGCTCAAGTCGCGCAAAACTACGTGTGCGTTCATTATTTCAGTTGAAATAGAATCTTTGATAACTGGATCAAGATCGTGCACTGCTCGCAATGTTGCTTCGGGCATAGTATTGACAGTCAATGGAGCAGCTAATTCAGTGACATATTTATCTTTGCTGTAAGACGGATCTTTGACGCCAGTGGATGCCCAAAGTAAGCGTTGTGGAAATGCTCCGGAGGTTGCTAATTTTTTCCATCGATCGCTTTGGGAAAAACTTGAGAATATCTCATAAGCTAAATGCGCGTTAGCGACCGCTGCTTTCCCTCGCAGGGGAGCGGCTTTATCAGATGAGATGCGATCTAGAATTGGATCAATTGCGGTATCAACTCGACTCACAAAAAAGGATGCAACAGATTGAATTTTTGAAACATCAGCACCGGTGGCTAGTCGTTTTTCCAATCCAGAAACATACGCAAGTAAAACTTTTTCGTATCTTTCGGTTGAGAAAATCAAGGTCACATTCACGCTAATTCCTTCAGAAATTAAAAGTTCTATTGCTGGCAACCCTGCCAAAGTGGCTGGTACCTTAATGAAAAGATTTTCGCGTCCCACTTCTATCCATAGTTCACGAGCTTGATCGATTGTCTCCTGAGTTTTGTGGGCGAGTCTTGGGTCAACCTCGATACTCACTCGACCATCCATGCCTTTAGTTTTACGAAAAGTATCTAGTAGTAGATCGCAGGCATCTCGAACATCTGTTGTGGTTACTGTTCTAATGGCTTGATCTACTGAAGCGCCGGCCTTTTTCAATTCGGCAAATGCATCAGCGTACGTTTGTGAATCTTTTAAAGCGTTATCAAAAATTGAGGGATTGGTGGTTACGCCTACGACCGAATAGTTCTCGATTAAGTTCTTTAGCGAAGAATCACTTTCAGGATTTATCAGGCGGGATCTAGATAGATCATCAAGCCAAACTGAAGTTCCGAGCGTTGATAAATTCTGAAGTGCATTTGACATTACAAAACATCTTCAACGAGTGCGACAACTTGTTCGGTGGTAAATCCGAAGGCGGCAAATAACTCCTTCGCTGAAGCAGAGGCGCCAAAATGTTCAAGAGAGATAGACCTACCAGCGCTGCCAGTAAATTCTGCCCAACCCATGGAAATTCCGGCTTCGATACTTACTCGCGCGCTTATGGATTTTGGTAACACGCTTTCTTGATATTTGGCAGTTTGAGAGCGGAACCATTCCCAACACGGCATGCTTACAACTCTCACTGGAATTTTCTTATTTGCTAACTCTTCTTGCGCTGCCAGTGCCAATGAAACTTCGGAACCAGTTGCGATCAATATCGCTTTAGGTCTCTCTCCGGATGCTGGTTCTCTTAAAATGTACGCACCTTTTGTGGCGCCGATTGCAGAATTACATTCACTGCGGTCAAATACCGGCAAGTTTTGTCTAGATAGTAGCAATCCTGCAGGTCTGGCATTTTCAATAATCTGCCCCCAGCATTGCGCCACTTCATTTGCATCTGCAGGTCTAACTACATCAAGACCGGGAATGGCACGGAGTGCTGCGGCATGTTCTACAGGTTGATGGGTAGGGCCATCTTCTCCTAAACCAATTGAATCATGACTCCAAATATAAGTAACTGGCAGTTTCATCAGAGCAGCTAGGCGAACCGAAGGACGCATGTAATCACTGAAAACTAAAAATGTTCCACCAAACGGCTTGGTTCCACCATGCAGTGCAATTCCGTTCATAATCGCACCCATTGCATGTTCGCGAATTCCAAAGTGAATAACTCGTCCATAAGGATCAGCAGAAGCTGAGGATGATGATGAAGGAAGGAAAGATTTTGCCTCCTCAATCGTCGTGTTATTGCTCTCTGCTAAATCGGCTGAACCTCCCCACATTTCGGGTAGTAGCGCTGCCAATTTCTGAATTACATCTCCCGAAGCCTTACGCGTTGAAATTTCTTTTTCGCTAGAAAATTCAGGTAGCGCCGAACGCCAATTTTTTGGCAACTCTCTATTTATTAAGCGATCAGATAATTCGGCTGCTGCCTTATTGTTGTTACGCCAATTCTCGAATCTCTTGTTCCATTCATTTCTGGAAGCACTTGCACGGTCTAATACTTTTCTGGTGTGATTGAGAACCTCTTCTGGCATTGCAAAATCCTGATTAGGATCTAATCCCAACGCAACCTTGGTTGCTGCAACTTCTTCAGCACCAAGTGCGGAACCATGAGATTTTGAAGTTCCTTGTAGTTTTGGAGCGGGCCATGCGATTACTGTTTTCAATCGAATCAAAGTCGGTGCAACATTTTGATTTTTGGCCTTATCAATTGCCTGATTTAGCGAAACTAGATCAACTTCACCACTTGGCAAAGTTCCAACTTCAATTACATTCCAATGATACGAACGATATCTTGCACTCACATCCTCGGTGAATGAAAGTTCAATGTCTCCCTCAATTGTTATTTTATTGTCGTCATAAATCACAATTAAATTACTTAGCTTTTGCAATCCCGCTATTGAAGAAGCTTCTGCACTGATTCCTTCTTGTAGATCACCATCAGATGCCAGAACATAAATGTTGTGATCAAAGAGTGATGAGTTTTGCGCAGCCTTTGGATCAAAAAGTCCACGCTCATACCGAGCGGCCATCGCCATACCTACGGCATTTCCAATTCCTTGACCTAGTGGGCCAGTTGTGGTTTCCACCCCTGCTGTGTGACCGTACTCAGGATGGCCTGGAGTGGCCGAATCCTTTTTTCTAAACTCTTTTAAATCATCAAGAGTTAATCCATATCCGGAATAGAAAAGTTGGGTGTATAAAGTCAAAGAAGAGTGACCACATGAAAGGATAAATCGATCGCGTCCAATCCAATTTGGATCGCGCGGATCATGACGAAGATGGTGCTGAAATAAAAGGTAGGCGACCGGAGCCAAGGCCATTGCAGTTCCTGGATGACCATTTCCGGCACGTTGTACTGCATCAGCAGCTAATGCTCGAGCGTATTTAACGGCCTGATCATCAAGGTCAGTCCACCCAAGAATTTCTGATTTATTTGCACTAGGCGCCATATTTGAAAGCCTATCTAACCCAAAGAGGAAGGAGGGTTAACTTGGAATTAGGCGAGTTTTGAGTCGCGTTTACTGCTGGTACGTATTAGCAATTTACAGGCTGTGAGCCAAACTAAACACAATCCAAGCAGGTGCAACCCGACCAAAATAATCGGGACCCCAGTGAAATATTGAAGGTATCCAATTCCTCCTTGGATCAACACTAAAATAATAAAAGTTCTAACCAATTTGAGGTGATTGGCTTGGGCTTGAGGAGAGGTGCTTATCGGCGCCAATTTTAGAAGCAAATACAGTGCAAAAATCGCACCACAAAGAGCGATGACTAAATCGGCATGAAGCCATGTAACCACTCGAATATCAAAGTTAAAGCGAGGGGCTGCTTGGTCGCCTGCGTGCGGACCAGTACCGGTAACAACTGTCCCAACAATAATTATCAAAAGAGTGAGTGAAAAAACAACGCGAACCAAGAGAACTCCGGCGTGAGTCAATGTTGCTGCTTTTGGATAATCACGGGAACGCTCATTAAGTATCACTGCGCCATAAATTAGAGCGATCGATAGCAGGAGGTGACTCGCCACAGATGCGGGATTTAATTTTGTTAAGACTGTGATGCCACCCAAAACAGCTTGACCGAAAATTCCGAGTATTTGTAGGAATGCCAAAAGTCGTAAATTTTTGCGGCCCGTTTTCAAGACCCAACCAAAAGTCACGATTGCTATTGCGGCCAAAACAAATGTGAGCAATCGATTTGCAAATTCAATCCAGATATTGATTAACGGTTCACTTTGATGTTCGGATGGGAGATATGACCCTTTTGCGCATTCAGGCCAAGTTGGACAGCCCAATCCAGATTTCGTCAGCCGAACGGCTCCTCCGGTGATGATCAATGCGATCTGCGCTCCTAGGAGCAAGGCAGGCAGGCGGTTTAATCGATTTCTGAGCACGCTCCAACCCTAGTGGGAGCCAGGTTGCAGGAGTTAGCGAATTACGCAACACTATCGTTGTGAAAAACGAAGAGCTCCGGACTCGAGAGGTTATCGCTCGCGCCATCCTTGAAAATGGCCCGGCAACGGCTGCTCAATTGGCAGATCGGCTTGGAATTACCCCAGCTGGCATCCGTCGGCACCTAGATTCACTTGTAAATGAAGGAACACTTCAAGCGAGGGAACCAAAGATCGGCAGCAGCACCATCGGACGAGGCCGCCCGGCAAAAGTATTTGTAATGAGCGACTTTGGACGTTCACAATTTGAGCACTCTTATGACGACTTAGCTATCTCTGCTCTCAGATTTATGGCCGCTGCATCTGGCACATCTGGAAGCGTTGCTCCATTCGCAAGACATCGAGCCCAAGAGATGGAAAAGAAGATTGCCAGCGATGCTCAAGTTTCGGTAAATGATTTAGTTGAATTCTTAAGTGCAGAAGGGTATGCAGCTAGTTCGCATGAAATGGGTGCCGGCATTGAACTTTGCCAACACCATTGCCCAATAGCCCACGTTGCTTCGGAATTTCCGGAAATTTGCGAAGCAGAGACTGAACTATTCTCAAAACTTCTCGGGACTCACGTTCAGAGATTGGCCACTGTTGCTCATGGCGACGGTGTTTGCACAACTTTTGTTCCAATAACTTTAACAAGCACTGCTAAATAACCAGGAGAGAGAAAATGACATCAATCGCACATCCAGAGCTAGACGGTATTGGAAATTATGAGTTTGGATGGTCAGATAAAAGCGATGCGGGTACAAACGCGAAACGTGGCTTGAACGAAGATGTAGTTCGCGACATTTCAGCGAAGAAAAGCGAACCGCAGTGGATGCTTGATTTGAGATTAAAAGGATTAAAACTATTCGAAAAGAAGCCAATGCCAAATTGGGGATCGGATCTTTCGGGAATATTTTTCGATCAAATTAAATACTTCGTTAGATCAACAGAAAAGCAAGCTGCAACTTGGGAAGATCTTCCAGATGAAATCAAAAACACATATGACCGTCTTGGAATCCCTGAAGCAGAAAAACAAAGATTAGTTTCAGGCGTAGCTGCGCAATATGAGTCTGAAGTTGTTTACCACTCAATTCGTGAAGATTTAGAAGCTCAAGGAGTGCTCTTCTTAGATACAGATACAGCACTGCGCGAGCACGAAGATATTTTCAAAGAGTATTTCGGAACCGTAATTCCGGTCGGCGATAACAAATTTGCTGCGTTGAATACATCCGTATGGTCTGGTGGGTCTTTTGTTTACATCCCCAAGGGCGTTCATGTCGAGATTCCATTGCAAGCATACTTCCGTATTAATACCGAAAACATGGGTCAGTTCGAACGTACTTTGATCATTGCAGATGAAGGTTCATATGTTCATTATGTAGAAGGCTGTACAGCGCCTATCTACTCTTCTGATTCTTTACACTCTGCTGTAGTAGAAATTATTGTAAAGAAAGATGCACGTGTGCGTTATACGACCATTCAAAACTGGTCTAACAACGTTTACAACTTAGTAACCAAGCGTGCTGTCTGTCACGAAGGTGCAACCATGGAATGGATCGATGGAAATATCGGATCTAAAGTCACCATGAAATACCCAGCAGTTTTCATGATGGGTGCACATTCCAAGGGCGAGACACTTTCCATTGCATTTGCAGGAGAAGGACAACATCAAGATGCCGGCGCAAAGATGGTTCACGCAGCGCCTTATACATCTTCAACAATTATTTCAAAATCCGTTGCACGTGGGGGAGGACGTACCTCATACCGTGGATTAGTTCAAGTGCAAGAAGGTGCACATCATTCAAAGAGCACCGTCAAATGTGATGCACTTTTAATTGACACCATCTCAAGATCTGATACTTATCCTTATGTGGATGTTCGTGAAGATGATGTTGAGATGGGTCACGAAGCAACAGTCTCAAGAATTAGTGATGATCAACTCTTCTACTTAATGTCTCGCGGTCTTGGCGAAGATGAAGCGATGGCAATGATCGTCCGTGGATTTATTGAGCCAATTGCTCGTGAATTACCTATGGAGTACGCACTTGAGCTAAATCGTCTCATTGAAATGCAGATGGAAGGGGCTGTTGGTTAATGACAGCACTTGCATCAAATTATTTAACTCCAGGACCACGCGATGAAGATTGGCGCTTTACTCCGCTTAATCGTTTAGCAGGTTTGCATGATGGAAGTGCAGTAACTGGAACTCCAATGGTTCGAAATGTTTCGGAAAATAGTGGGGTTCTAGTTTCAACAATTCCTAACCAAAGCGTTCCATCCAGGATTATTTCAACTGACGCAGTTGCATTAAGAACTATTGAAAATGCCACGGATATTTTGAAAATAGAAATTTCAAAAGAGACATCAGTGTCTGAACCAATTTTTATCGATCGAACTGGGTCTTCGAATGTTGGAGCAAATTACGAGAGAATTATTATTTCGGTTGGCGCTTTTTCAAAAGCCACTGTAATTATTCAAAATAGTGGTTCTGCAAATTTGGCCGAAGATATTGAAATGGAGTTAGGAAATAGCAGCGACTTAACCTTCATATCTTTACAAGAGTGGTCCAATGATTCTGTTCACTTGGGCCGCCACCAAGCGATTGTGGGACCAGACGCTCACCTAACTTCAATTGAAGTTTCATTGGGCGGTTCGTTAGTGCGCTTACTTCCTCGTGTTGATTTTGAATGCAGCGGTGGTTCAGTGGATCTTTATGGTCTTTACTTTGCTGGAAGCGAGCAACACTTAGAGCATCGCGTCCATGTCGAGCACTCAACCCCAAATTGTCGCTCGCGCGTGAGTTATAAAGGTGCACTGCTTGGGGAAAACGCACGTACCGTTTGGTTTGGCGATGTAGCAATTCGCGCTGAAGCAGAAGGAACGGATACTTATGAAGTAAATCGGAATTTGTTACTTTCTGATGGAGCACGCGCAGACTCAGTCCCAAATCTAGAGATTGAAACCGGTGAGATTGTCGGAGCAGGCCATGCCAGCACCACCGGACGATTTGATGATGAGCAGTTGTTTTATTTGATGGCTCGTGGAATCGATGAGACTGAGGCAAGACGTTTGGTTATTCGTGGATTTTTTGCTGAGCTACTTAGAAATATTAAAAACGAAGTGATCGAAACAAGATTGATCGATCACATCGATCGCGAGCTTGGAAAAGTTTCCTCATGAGTGCATTCGAAGTTGACTTCAATACATTAGTCGAGGGTAAGCCTATGAAAATCATGGTCGACTCAACTCCAGTTTGCCTTGTCAAAATTAAAGATGAGGTTTTTGCTGTTGAAGATACCTGCTCTCATGCAGATGCCTCACTCAGCGAAGGTGAATTAAATGGGTATCGAATTGAATGCTGGCTACATGGTGCCGAGTTTGATGTCAGAACAGGGGAAGCAGTAGTTCCTCCGGCGGTCACACCTCTCAAGCGTTTTTTTGTTGAAAGAAATTCCGATCGATTATTAATTACTCATTCAAATACCCAAGTTAAGGAAAATTCATGACAACTCTAGTTATTAAGAATTTACAAGTTTCAGTAAATGCAGATGGTGGCATGCGTGAGATTTTGCGCGGAGTTGACATAACCATTAATAGCGGGGAGACACATGCAATCATGGGTCCGAACGGCTCTGGAAAATCCACTCTTGCCTACTCAATTGCTGGACACCCTAAATACACGATCACTGGCGGCCAAGTAACACTGGATGGCATAGATGTTTTAGAGATGAGTGTTGATGAGCGTGCTCGCGCCGGTCTGTTCTTGGCGATGCAGTATCCAGTTGAAGTTCCAGGAGTATCTGTCTCAAACTTTTTAAGAACTGCCGCGACAGCAATGCGAGGAGAAGCACCAAAAGTTCGTACCTGGATTGGTGAAGTTAAAGATGCGATGAGTGCATTGGGCATGGATCCAACATTTTCTGAGCGCAGCGTTAATGAAGGTTTCTCTGGCGGAGAAAAGAAACGTCATGAGATCTTGCAACTTGAATTGCTTAAACCAAAAATTGCGATCTTGGATGAAACTGACTCAGGGTTAGATGTGGATGCTCTCCGAATTGTTTCAGAAGGAGTAAACCGCATTCGTGAAAAAAACGATATGGGCGTAATGTTGATTACCCACTACACCAGAATCTTGAAATATATAAAACCGGATTTTGTGCACGTTTTTGCGGGCGGAAAAATTGTGGAACAAGGTGGAGCAGATCTTGCTGATCGCCTTGAGGCAAATGGTTACGCCGAATATACGACTGCGTAAAGAGTATTAAAATGGCGTTACTAGACACGAATGTAATTCGTAGAGATTTTCCGATCTTGGGAAGAACTGTACGCAATGGGAAAAAATTGGTGTATCTAGATAGTGCTGCCACAAGCCAAAAACCTTTGAGCGTTCTCGATGCTGAGAGAAATTTTTACTTAAATCACAACGCAGCCGCACATAGAGGTGCGCATTTACTGGCCGAGGAAGCAACAGATGCATTTGAGGGTGCTCGCGCAGTAGTTGCAGATTTTATTTCTGCGCAAAGTTCAGAAATTGTTTTTACAAAGAGTGCTACCGAATCCATAAACGTAGTTTCATATGGATTCTCAAATCACCTTCCGAAGAACGATCCGTTTTACATTAATGAGCAAAACAACATTGTGGTCACACAACTGGAGCATCACGCGAACCTCTTGCCGTGGCAGCAGTTAGCAAAAAGAAGCGGAGCAAAGTTATCTTGGCTTGGTATTACAAAAGATGCTCAGATAGATATTTCAAATATTGAATCAGTGATAAATGAAAAAACAAAAATCGTGGCAATTACTCATCAATCAAATGTTTCAGGAGCAATTACTCAATTAGAACCGATAGTCAAAAGAGCACGCGAAGTTGGAGCCATCGTCCTATTAGATGCCTGTCAATCTGTGCCACACATGGCAGTTGATGTGAATAATTTAGATGTGGATTTCCTGACTTACTCTGGCCACAAGGCTGTCGGGCCGACTGGTGTTGGAGTTCTTTGGGGGAGAAGTGAGTTGCTGGAGAAAATGGAGCCCATGATTACTGGTGGTTCCATGATTGACCATGCCACTATTGAAAGTGCAACTTGGGCAAAAGCACCAAAGAAATTTGAAGCGGGTGTACCCAATATGGCGCAAGCAGTTGGTTTAGGGGCAGCCTTAAATTACTTAAGTAAAATAGGAATGGAAAAAATCCACGAACATGAGGAAATTCTGGTTGAAAGAGCATTGAGCGGATTGAAAAATATTTCAGGAGTGGAAATTATCGGTTCGAAAAGTTCACTGAACCGAGGCAGTGCCATCTCTTTCACTATCGAAGGAGTACATCCGCATGATGTTGGGCAAGTATTAGATGATTTAGGGATCGCTGTTAGGACCGGTCATCACTGTGCTTGGCCATTAATGCAAGAATTGAAATTGAATGCAACAACTAGAGCTTCGTTCTATTTATATAACACTCCAGAAGAAGTCGATATTTTTCTAGATGGCGTGAATCAAGTGAAGAAATTTTTTAAGGTTTAACGATGAGTCTAGAATCCCTTTATCAAGAAATTATTCTTGATCATTACAAACGGCCGAAAAATAAAGTTTTGCAAGACGCCTACTCAGTGGAAGTCCATCATAATAATCCCAGCTGTGGCGATGAAATAACCCTTCGAGTTCAGGTTGAAAATCAAATTATTAAGCAACTGAGTTGGGATGGTGTTGGCTGCTCAATATCTCAAGCTAGTTCATCTGTCATGAGCGAGTTGACACAAGGTGTTTCCATCGAAAAAGCCTTGGGATTAGAAGTATCTTTCCTAGAATTAATGCAAGGTAAAGGCCAAGTTGAAGCAGATGAGGAAGAGCTAGAGGATGCCGTTGCATTTTCAGGGGTTGCACGTTACCCAGCCCGGGTAAAGTGTGCCTTGCTAAGTTGGATGGCGCTGAAAGACGCGCTCTTGAGAGCTGGAGGAAGTAAATGACCGCATCTGTTGAAGATCTAACTGAAGCAATGAAAGATGTTGTAGATCCAGAATTAGGAATTAATGTTGTGGATCTCGGATTGGTTTATGGCGTAAGTATTGATGATGCAAATATCTGCACATTGGACATGACACTTACTTCAGCGGCATGTCCGTTGACAGATGTGATTGAAGATCAAACTAGACGTGCATTAGATGGACTGTCTGATGATGTGCGTATCAACTGGGTGTGGATGCCACCTTGGGGACCTGACAAGATAACTGATTCAGGAAGAGAGCAATTACGCGCTCTAGGATTCACCGTATAGGGTTAACGAAATGTCGATGCATGCACCTTGGATGACTTTGCGTGCAATGACGCAAGATCAATCAGTCAAAAATGTATCTTTAAAACCAGAAACAATTAAGAGAATTTTCAACTTTGCAAAACCGTATCAAAAGCAAATATCTATTTTTATATTAACTGTAATCATTGATTCTGTACTTGTAATCGCAACGCCTCTGCTATTCGCAAGACTTATAGATAAAGGTGTCTTGCTCCAAAATGGAAAGCTGGTTACAACACTCGCGTTTATTATCGCCGGATTAGCCTTGCTCGAATCTGCCGTTAGTTTAATTGGACGGTATCTAAGTTCTAGAGTTGGCGAAGGATTGATCTACGATCTTCGTTCGAAAGTATTCGATCATGTACAAAGGCAATCAATTGCTTTCTTCACTCGAACTCAAACCGGAGCGCTGATATCGCGGATTAACTCTGATGTAATGGGAGCTCAGCAGGCATTTACTTCGACATTATCAGGCGTGGTTTCAAATGGCCTAAGTGTTGTCTTGGTTCTTGGAGCGATGTTTTTTCTCTCTTGGAAAATAACCGTCATCTCACTGGTGCTAGTGCCGATGTTTCTAATTCCATCCCGTTGGATTGGAAAGAAAATTCAAGGTTTGGCTCGGAATGCCATGTCAGGGAATGCCGAAATGGGCGCGACCATGAATGAAAGATTTAACGTTTCAGGCGCACTACTAGTCATGCTTTATGGCAGTTACGACAAAGAATCAAAAACCTTTCGTAAAAAGGCTCGAAGAGTGGCTGATATTGGAATACAGATGGCATTTCTAAACAGATTATTTTTTGTTGGCTTAATGACAGTCGCGTCAATAGCCACCGCGATCACTTATGGAGTAGGTGGGCAGTTAGTTATTTCTAAAAGTATGTCAGTGGGTACCTTGCTCGCACTTTCGGCACTTCTGGCCCGGCTTTATGGTCCGTTGACTGCTTTGGCTAATGTTCGCGTAGATGTAATGACGGCGCTGGTTTCATTTGAAAGAGTTTTCGAAGTTTTGGATTTAGAGCCAATGGTGCGTGATGGCAGTAACCCAAAGGATCTGCCTAACACTTCTCCAAAAATCGTTTTTGATAAAGTGGCATTCACCTATCCAAGAGCAGAAGAGATTTCACTAGCATCGCTTGAGAGTGCTGCTAAAAGTGAAACGATCGCATCAGGGGAAGTGCTAAAGGAAATTTCCTTTACTGTAGAACCAGGACAGATGGTTGCTCTGGTCGGACCATCAGGTGCAGGGAAAACTACTATTATTTCTTTGCTGCCAAGATTGTTTGATGTTTCTAGTGGTTCAATTTCAGTTAATGGAATCGATGTACGTGACCTAAAACTAGATTCTCTTCGTCATGCAATTGGTTCAGTTATGCAAGATCCACATCTGTTTCATGACACGATTGACGAAAATCTTAGGTATGCAAAACCTGATGCAACGGCTAGTGAAATAGAGGCCGCATGTCGATCTGCACAGATTTGGGATTTAATTCTCTCTTTGCCAAACGGGGTGGACACCATGGTTGGAGAGCGTGGTTATAGATTGTCAGGTGGGGAAAAAGCACGCTTAGCTATTGCTAGATTGTTATTGAAAGATCCACAAATAGTTTTACTTGATGAGGCAACTGCTCACCTTGATTCAGAAAATGAAGCGTTGGTACAAAGTGCTATTCGAGAAGTACTCAAGGACAGAACTAGCCTAGTTATCGCTCATCGACTTTCAACAATTATTTCAGCTGATCAAATTTTGGTTATTGAAGAGGGTAAAGTTGTCGAACGTGGAACACACGAAGAATTGATTAGTACTGGTGGACTGTATTCAGAGTTGTACGCTCGACA